>NZ_CADAJR010000023.1 GCF_902788255.1 uncultured Methanobrevibacter sp. | reverse complement strand
TAATAATAGATTGTACTTCCTAGTATATAAAATTAAAGGATAATAAAATAAGAAAAAAAATTTAAACACAAAAATTATGAGTCAGCCTCTTTTTTTAAAAAAATGTTAAGAATTAATTTTTCTAAAAATCAAAGACTTACAAACAAATAGAAATTATTTTTAACATCCCTCCCATTCACAATGACTTTTTAGACCCCCAACACATAACCCGTTATAGTTAACTTTTGTTTAATATTATTAAAAAAAATTATACTAATCCAATAAATAATAAAATATATTACATTTTTTCAAACGAAATAAGAATAAGTGTGAATGAACATATTGAATTCAGTCATTGACAAAATAGGAATAGATTTCATCCTTGACTTCTGTGAGAATCTGGAACTTGAAGTTGACAATAGGATGCTCACGACCATCAATTGTTCTATACATCTGCTTATATTTGAGCGGTTTCAATTCACCGATGTAGTAGAACTCTATTCCCTCGTCATTGCTTTTCTGGATGAAAAGCTCAACCTGCAAATCACTGTAGTTAATCAGCGGCTCCAGTTCCCTTGAGGAAGTTTTACGGTTGTTTCTGCTCATCCAGTTGAAGAGTGTTTTGGAAATGAAGTGATCCTCATAGTTTATTGTCTCGGAGATGTCCTCGGACTTGTTGTAGGTTACAAATATCGGACAGGTGTTGTACTTTATCTTGTATCCGCCGATGTTCTGTCCGTTCATATAACTGTCCCAGTTCAAAAGCCTCAGCACGTCCTCACGGGAGTATTTTTCATAGAGCCTGAACTGTGAATCGGTTTTATAAACATTTTCATACTTGTGGAACGCATATTTAAGGACATCTTCCAGATGGCTGTAGTAAACCGGATTTGTTAAAGCCTTTTTAAAGCGATCTGATGCCTCAAGGTTTTCATTGAAGAATAGGTTTTCAGGGTTTTCAACAATCTTCTGGATTGTGTTTGCCTGATATCCATCGCCGTTTTCCTTGCGGTAAAAATCAAGGCTTAAAAAGTTTATCGCACCCCTTATGGCATCCTTCTGATTAACTAATCCGTAACTCTCATCTAAACACTTCTCGATTTGTTCAACTGTGAAACGTTTATTGATTTTAAGACATTCCAGAATGATGAGCTCATGGGGCCTTATCGCCTTCATGAGTTTTCTTGATATGAAGCGCAGGGAGTCCAAATCATCATCGTCTATGTGTGATGTGTAGTCGTCCTCGATGTCTGTGAGGAAATCATGGTATGTCGGATAGTCCTTGTGTGAGAGGATGAGTTCGGGATTGAATTCTGCGTTGATTGCGAAGTCATATAATGAAGGGATTCTTCCCAACTTGTATTTTAATTGATTGTACTTTTCTTTAAACAGTGCCTTCTTATTAAAAGAAGTGTTGTTTATTGATTCATAAATACGCTTTCTTGAAATCTCATCAAAGTTGATTGAAGAGGCACCCGGAATGATTTTCGTACCCTCCATGAGATACTTCCTAATCTTGTCCTTGTCATAGGACCTGTCCCCTGAAAGCGCAATCGGAATCATGAAGTTGTTCCTGTAGTTGCCGATAAAGTCAAGGATTACCACATACTCCTTGTTCTTGTATTTCCTCAAACCCCTTCCAAGCTGCTGGATGAAGATGATTGGGGATTCGGTCGGCCTTACCAAAAGCACCTGGTTGATTTCGGGAATGTCGACACCCTCATTGAAGATGTCAACGGTGAATATGAATTCTAATTTGTTTGGATGACTGTCATCGGTAAGTCGCTCGATTGCATCCTTTCTTTTATCCTGTGAATCGTCACCTGACAGGAATATTGAGCTGTAGCCCCTTTCGTTGAACTTCTCGGCCAACAGCTTCGCTTCCCTTTTTCTTGAGCAGAACACCAGCGCCTTTCTTCTGCTTCCGGAGTAGCTGTAGAACTCAGACTTTTCGATTAGATAGTCAACCCTCTCATCGCTTGCAAGAAGGTTGAAGTCCGTAAAGTCATCATCGATTTCGCCTGTCTCAAATTCAACGTCACTTATTCCGAAGTAATGGAATGGACATAATAGATCTTCTTCAAGAGCCTCCTGGAGACGGATTTCATGTGCGATGTTGTTGTCGAAAAGGTCATAGATGTTAAAGCCGTCGGTACGTTCCGGTGAAGCTGTCATTCCCAAAAGGAATTCGGGCTCGAAATAGCTGATTACCTTAAGGTATGATGCGGCACCTGCCTTGTGGACCTCATCAACGATGATATAGTCGAAATAATCCCTGTCAAATCTTTTATAGACATCCTCCTTGGACATTGTCTGGATAGTTGAGAAAAGATATGGCCTGTCGTAGTCTTTCCGGTTACCGGTTAGGAGTCCGAAGTTTTCATGGTCATTGAAAACATTTTTGTAGGCCTCGATGGACTGCTTTGCAATCTGTTCCCTGTGAACCAGAAATAAAAATCGTTTCGGACTGAAATCCTTTACCGCAAATGCGGAAGCGTAGGTCTTACCGGTACCAGTGGCCGATACCAGAATTGCCTTGTCCTCACCATGCTTTATCAGATTCCTGATGTTTTCAAGAAACTGCTCCTGCATGTAGTTCGGAGTTAAAGTGATGTTTTTTTCCTTTAAATCCCTTGAAATCTCACGGATGTTTGTGAATCTTTTGGTGTCCTTGTAGATTTTTTCATATATCGGAAGGACCTTATCCAAATCGTCCGCCTGATTCCAGAGGCTTTCGAATTCCCGTCTAATCTGTGAGAGCATCTCGCCCTCGTTTAAGGAGGTGAATTCCACATTCCATTCCTTGTTCACCGTAAGAGCATTCATGGTCATGTTTGAGCTTCCGATGATGCCCTTGTAAAAGCCGTCCTTTTTAAAGATGTATCCCTTGGTGTGGAAACCTTCATTCTCATGGCTGTAGAGCTTGATTTCAATGTTTTTGAAATCCTGAAGCTTTCTTAATGCCTTGGGTTCGGTGAAGTTGAGATAGTCTGTGGTGAGGATTTTACCCTTTATGTTGTGGGCTTCCAGGTATCTGAAATCCTCCAAAAGGGGAGTGATGCCTCCCATGGTGATGAACGCCGAGGAGATGATGAACTCGGTGCAGCTTTTAAGCTCATCCTTGATTGAATTGATTACCTTGGTTTCACGGCTGTTCACCAGAAGTTTCGGTCGAAGGTCCGAACTGGAATCCAGGGTTTCGTCTATGAATGCTGTTCTTGCGCCATTGAGGATATCGTCAATGTTCATTGGCCTTCAAGGTGTTTGATAAGTTCCTTTAACTTGTCCACCTGGATTTGGAATTCCTCTTCTCTTGGAGATCCTTTGACCTTTTCGAGTTTGGACTCTAAAGCCTCAAGTTTCTCTTTAGCTAAATCTAGTCTTTTGTCTGCCATTTTAATTACTCCATAGTTTCCTTTAAATAATCAATGATTTGAATGTCTGCGGGAATCCAGTTGACCTCGTCCAGCTGGTCCTTTGAAAGCCACCTGGCGTCGTTGTGCTCCAATAGCTTTGGGGTTCCCTTTTGAATTGTAGCCTCAAAGCAGCTCATCTTGAGATAAAAGGTAGGGTACTGGTATTCTAAATCTAGGGCGAATTTGGTCGGTTTTATTGTGCAGTCGAGTTCTTCCTTGATTTCTCTGATTAGTGCCTCTTCTTTGGTTTCTGAGCCTTCTATTTTTCCGCCCGGAAACTCCCACATGTTTATGAACTCGCCGTAGCCCCTTTTGGTTGCAAGGATTTTATTGTCCTTTTTGATAATAGCTGCAACTACATTTAAAGTTTTCATGATTGTTTTCTCCTGGTTAAATATAGGGCAGCTTACGTTATATATTTTAATAATTTACACTAACAATATCTACTGGCATCAATCCTCTATTAAACAGTAATGTCTTTATAACTTCCTTAATAAACAATTCAAGGTTATCTTCCTCAAATCCTTCATTTCCTGGAGTTAATGAAAATGCTCCAACAGAAGGAATGATAGTATCCGTTTCAAAGAATTGTTTTGTTCTGTTTCCAGGATACAATACGTAAGATCCTTCAGTCATTAAAATTGAATCTTTATATGTGTGCATTTTATAAATGTCCCCATCCTTAAAGACATATTCCTTTTCTTCCAATGCATCACGCTCATCGATTTCAGCGTCCAACTCTTTTTCCAAACCGATTTTTTTATAAAAGTCAACAATTTCCAATTCTGAGCGATATTTAGCATCAAAATGAATGTAATTGACCTCATCATCAATTGTTATCCTTAATGTATAATCCGGTTTGAATGCAAGTGAATATGACCTGTATTTTGAACCATCAAAAAATCTTAAATTATAAAACAGTTCAACATCGATTTCATGATCATATAGGAACAGTTTGAATTTTTTACGTGACCCTACACCTTTTTTGATACCTATTGACCAATTATCCCTGTTGATTTTAAAAACATCCTCAAAACTGATCTTTTTAAGACTCATATCGTTTAAAACTTTTAATAATTTAAAGTAACACCAATATTCATACAATTCGGACAATTTCTTTTCAAATCCTTTAAATTGATTGTTGATCTCATCCCAACTTAACCTGAATGAAAATTCAAGCATTAAAAAGTACTGGAAAATCTCCCTGTAACCTTCTTTTTTCTGTAGAATCTGTGAATTGAAAGGAACATACTCCATTGTTGAAATGTGATTGAAAAATTTGTTTGACAAGTAATATTCAATTTCATCTTCAAATGAAGAGAGTTTATCTTTAATATATCCCTCTTTTGAGTTTTTAAGTAACTTTTCAACAAGTTCACGAATCAATTCTAAAAAGTATTTGAAAAATCGGTTTTCCGGAATGTCAATTATATCCTCATGTTTTGTCTGCTCTATTTCATATGGCAGATAACCGTTCAGTTTTTGAGTAATTTCCAAATCATTATTGGCTTTAAAAAGTTTATTTGGTTTTGATATGATATTTTTTAAGGTATTCTGATTGACATTTGATGCAAAAGAAATTGGAACAGTTTCTGTATGATTTTTAAGTTGAGAATGTAGGTTTTTAGATAAATATTCAAATATTGAGGGTAAATTATCTTCTCTAAACAGATATTCTAAAAACATGAAATCCTCATAATATGTCTCTTTTTGGCGATAGTCAAGTTCAAACTCCTGGTATAATGAAGAGTTGACTTCAAATATCAGACTTAATGAATGTTGTGACAGATCAGCTATCATTGCCGAGTATTGATTGAAGTAATCGATCTTTTTAGACCTTACCTCAATTGGAATTTTGATTGAGTTAATCTTATCTTTTCTAACATCCAAAAATGATTTACCAACATAACTTCTAAAATTAAGTGTTCCTGCAATTTTATATTGTTTATTGTCACCCAACTCAAATCTGAATGGTTTAAAATGAGAATCATTAATTTTTGTTAATGAATACAATACATCAAAATCGGCTTTGACATCTCCTGATTCGAAAAGTATTTGATATTCTGTTTCTTCCAAAAACATTAACTTTGCAAAGTTAGCCCCAATGTCAGGACAATACTGAATAGGAGTTTGATTATCCGGTTCATCAACAATTGGAACATTCTCTAAGGTTACAGAACGTGAGATGCTATCGTCGAATTCCTCATCCCCAGCATAATCTAGTGAACTGACTGTTAATGTTCCTAAATCAGCTGAATTCTCATCAGTTAAATGAATAATAACCTTTTGCTCAATCATTTAAATCTTAATTAATAAATGAAACATATCTTTGATCAGACAATACTTTAGCCATGTCTTTGAGTTTTAAAGCTGAAGTGTAGTACCTGCAATCATCTTTATTGACGATTGTATTTTTAGGATTTTCATTATTGTTCCTGTCAACCAAACAAATGTTAAACAAGTTAGTTAAAACATTACCCATAGCTTTTTCAGATCCATGAAGTTTTGGAAGGATCTTTTGTTTGATTTGAGCATCAAAGTATCTCTCCCAGTTATCCCATTCGTTTGGTGAGTTTTCATATCTCCATGCTACGACCATGAATCTTAAAATTTCATTAATTACTCTAAAACCAAAGTCAAATCCTGATCCTTTCAAGGTTTCTTGGAATGCTGTAAGTTCAATAGCTAAAATATCCCACAAATTTTTATCTTCAACTGTAATTTGAGATAATTCTTCTTTTAATTTATCAATTCCCCAATTAGAAATATTTGAATCTCTAAGTGGAGATTGTAAATAGTTTATGTCGCCTTCAAAATCTCCATGATCCCTATTTAATGACATATATTCATTAGCAGATAATGTATCAAATTCAATAGTGTTTGCCCTATCCAATACTTTTGGTGAAAACATGTATGTTGTTTCATCAATATTGACAGTACCTATTATGAATAAGTTATCAGGTAGTTTTAAAGTTTTATCATCACCATATAACGGAATTTCTTCACCACTTTCAATAGCTGACAAGAAATCAGCAAAATATCTTTCAACATGCGAAAGATTCATTTCGTCCAAAATTAAGAAATAAGGATTTTCAGCATCTTTTTGAGCTTGTTTAATCAATTCATATGCTGGGGTCGATTGATAATTTTCAGTGATTACATTATAATATCCAACAATATTAGTGTTATCTGTCCAATTTGCCCCAACTGGAATTATTTCATAACATTTATTTGAATTTAAGTTAGATGAGATAGGTTCCCCCGAAGAATTACAAAAATCATAATGAGGGACAAAACTGTCAAAATCCATATCCTCCAAATTCAATTTTAGATTAACTTCTTCTCCCTCCTTTTCTTCCAAATAAGTTTGCAGTTTCTTATTTGGAGAATAAGATAACTTAAATAATGCTCTTAACTTTGCTTTCGATTCAATGCCATCAACAATTATATTTAAATCAACTTTTCCCCATTTAAATGGGAAAAAATGGAAAATATCCTTGCCAATATTCCATTGTCTATCATTATAAGCAGAAGCTGTTGAATCTTTAGTAATATTTACATAGTCATTTAACTTTTGATAATCACCCAAAATATTATTAATATCTTCTGCTTTAATCAATATATCAATTTCTGGTCCTTTAGAGTACTTCTTTTTTTGTTCTTTAGGCAGATCATCCCATTTATTGAATAAATGATCTTTAAGTTTCTCATTAGTATAATCTAATTGAACAGAAATATTAATACTCCCTTCTGCAGGAATATCATCTACAAAAAGATTAAATTTGGACTCAGATTGTCTGATTGGTAAAAAATCAATAAAATATTTCTTATCCAGAGTCCAACCCATCGAATTCCAGGAAGCAAAATTTACTCTTCCTTTAACTTTTACATATTTTCCTTCCAAGTCGACATCATTAATTGATTTAAAAACATACTTAGCAAATAATTGGGACAATTTTGTTTTTCCAGTACCAGAATTTCCAGTAAGTATTTCAAATGGTTTAACTTTCATTGATAAAAGATAATTTTCAACTAATTGCTTATCAAAATAATATCCATTAGATATTAGATAATTATAAAATGAACCTACCACTACATTTTCAGACATAAAGACCCACCAAAAACAATATTTCATTAATTAATACATGTTATATATAAACAAATATTAAAAAATGTCGATCGTTAACCCATGAAAAAATTTGAGTTTAGAATTATCTACTTCAAGATATAAATTAGAAGATATATGTTTACAAATTACTGATGGAAAACATGGGGACTGTGAAAACCAAGAAAATTCAGGATATTATTTTGTTAGTGTAAAAGATATTGATGATGGAGTAATTAATTATTCTAATGCAAGACAAATAACTAAATTTGATTTTGAAGATACTGATAAAAGAACAAAATTAGAAAATGAAGATATATTAATTACTAATAGTGGAACCATTGGGAAATTTGTTTTTGTAAACTCACCATTATCTAGAAAAACAACATTTCAGAAGAGTGTAGCGATAATAAAACCAAATAAAAATAAAATAATGCCCAAATTTTTATATTATTATTTGATTTCAGAAAAAAGGAGATTAGTCGAATATGCTGGTGGAACTACACAAAAAAATTTGCTTTTAAGAGATATACGTAATTTTGAAGTAGAAATTCCAAATGAAACACGGCAAAAGAAAATTATTGAACTTTTAAATAATATTGATCAATTAATTTCAGTTAATAAAAAGTTAAATAAAAATTTGCGAAATTTAATAAAAATATTATATAAAGATTATTTTGAGAGTTTTGAATTAAATAATATCCCAAATGATTGGGAAATAATTAATCTTGAGTCAATTATTGATATTTATAATGGATATTCCTATAAAGGAAAAGAATTACAAGAATCAAATTGTGGAATAGTTACAATAAAAAATTTTAATCGAGACGGAAGTTTTAGAATCGATGGATTTAAGGAAATTGTTTATTCAACAAAAATTAAGAAACATCACTTCATAAATGAAAATGATGTTTTGATTTCATGTACGGATGTAACTCAAGATGCAGACATTATAGGAAATTGCATAATTGTTCTTGACAAACAAAAGTATAATGAACTTATAATGTCAATGGATTTAGTGAAAATTGAATCTAAAATTCCTGAAATTAATAATTTCTTATTAGCTACAATATTTAAAAGTTATAGTTTTAAAAAACATATTTTAGGTTACGTTAATGGAACTACCGTTTTACATTTAGACAAAAAAGGAATTAAAAAATTCAAAATAGCACTACCAAAAGATTTATCAGAACTAAAAAATATTTCTGAAAGATTAGAAATTTTCTATTCTGAAATTCAATGTAATCAAAAAGAAATTAATAAATTAGTTAATCTTAGAGATGCTTTACTCCCGAAATTAATGTCTGGAGAAATTGATGTTTCCAAATTTGAAATTTAACATATGAAATATAGATATACTAAAGATAATACTTCCAAGATTATTTTTATTAAATCTTTCTTAACATTAACATCATCTAGCGCATATAATTCAGTTATCAGAAAACTGAGGATTAAAAATCCATTAATTAAATTAAAATTATTAAAATTTATAGTTATTTGGATTATAAACAAAAATATATTAATAATTTTAATAAATAAACCATAAAATACAGTATAATATAAACTCAAATTTAACTTTGAGTTTAGATTTCAATGAGGATAACTTAATTGATTTATGTGAATTAGTAACAGATGGTTCTCATCATAGTCCTCCTTCACAAGTAGAAGGATATTATATGGCATCTGTGAAAGATATGGGAATGTATAAGTTTAATTATTCTGATTGCAGAAAAATATCCAAAGAAGATTATGATAAATTAGTTAAATCCGGATGTTCTCCTAGAAATAATGATATTTTAATTGCAAAGGATGGATCTCCATTATCAAATATATTTATTTATAAAGAAGAATATCCTATGGTTTTGTTATCTTCAATAGCTATAATAAGAACAAATGAAAATAAAATACTTCCTAAATTTTTAAAATATTATCTGCAAAATCCTTCAATTAAGAAGTATATTCAAACTACTTATACTTCTGGATCAGTTATTCCAAGGATTATCCTTAAAGATTTTAAAAAATTTCCAATTAATTATCCTAATATCGAAAATCAAAATAAAATTATTAATATTTTAGAAAGAATTGATAAAAAAATTGAAGTCAATGAAAATATAAATAAAAATTTAGATGAATTATGTCAATAAATAAAAATTTAGATGAATTATGTCATCTAATTTTTAAATATTATTTCATAGATTTTATTCCTTTTCAGAACAATGAATTCATTGATACTGAAATTGGAGAAATTCCAAAAGGATGGAATATAACAACAGTGGGAGATATTTTAGATTGTAAATTAGGAGGAACTCCTAGTAGATCTAATGAAAATTATTGGGGAGGAGATATTGCATGGATAAATTCTGGTAAAGTTAATGAATTTAGAATTCTTGAAGCTTCAGAGTATATTACAGAATTAGGTTTAAAAAAATCTGCTACTAAATTATTACCTGCCAAAACTACTGTTATTGCAATTACTGGTGCTACTTTAGGCCAAATTAGTTTATTAGAAATAGATTCTTGTGCAAATCAGTCAGTCATTGGAGTTATTCCGAATAAAAAATATCCTTATGAGTTCGTATATCCTTTAATTTCAAGTATTCTTTTTGATTTATTGAAACATCAAACAGGGGGAGCACAGCAACATATTAATAAAAACAATGTAGAATCATTTAAAATTGTTTCTCCTCCAGAGAATATTATTTCAGAATATAAAAATATTGTTAGTTCATTATATTCTCAAATATCAGCAAATTGCTTTGAAATAGAAAATTTAACAAAGTTAAGAGATACTTTACTCCCTAAGTTAATGTCTGGTGAAATTGATGTCTCAAAGATAAATTGTGATTTGAAATATGAGATTAATAATTTAACATTGAAACTCAAAAATAAGTTAATAGAGGTGGTAATATGAAAACTAAGATTATTTCAAAAATCCAAAATCAGATGAAACCTTATCTAAACCAGGGACAATACATAAAATTAACAAATTCATTACTCAACTCCCTACAAGATATTGATATTATTGACAATAACAATGAATTGAGTGAAGTAGACAATTTTAAGTTATTAAATCTTTTTTTATCGGCAAAGCAAGTTGAAGGCTGTTCCGATAAAACAATCATATATTACAAATCAACTATTGAAAAAATGTTAATGAAAATCAAAAAGCAGGTTTACAACATTAGCACTGATGATTTGAGAAAGTATCTTTTTGATCACAAATATGAAAAACATTCCTCAAAAACAACTATTGATAATATAAGAAGAATCTTTTCTAGTTTTTTTTCATGGTTAGAAGATGAAGATTATATTATAAAAAATCCCGTTAGAAGAATACATAGAGTAAAAACAGGAAGAGTTGTCAAAGAAGTTTTAAGTGATGAAAATCTTGAAATATTAAGAGACAACTGTGAAGAAATCAGAGACTTAGCGATGGTTGAATTACTAACCTCAACTGGGATCAGAGTTGGAGAATTAGTTAATTTAAACATTGAAGATATTGATTTTTATGAACGGGAATGTGTGGTTTTTGGAAAAGGTGAAAGTGAAAGAGTAGTATATTTTGATGCAAGAACGAAAATACATTTACTTGAATATTTACATTCACGAAATGATGAAAATCCTGCATTATTTGTTTCACTGAATAAACCACATTACCGATTAGGAATAAGTGGCGTTGAAACAAGACTTCGGGAATTAGGAAAAAAATGTAATATTAATAAAGTTCATCCCCATAAATTCAGAAGAACCATGGCAACAAATGCAATCGACAAAGGCATGCCAATAGAACAAGTACAAAAACTCTTAGGACATGTTCAAATTGACACTACAATGCAATATGCAATGGTAAATCAAAGTAATGTAAAATTAGCACATAGAAAATTCATAGGATAAATAATTATTTAGTTTTGTAAAGATTTTATAAAATAAAAAAATAACACTGTTATTATTAACATGAATAAAACTCAATTAATATCAAATTTAAAAAAACAAGACCCATATTATTTTTGAATTTAAAATATAAAAGAAGAATAACTACCTAATCAGTTATTCTAAATCACAATTTATCTTTGAGACATCAATTTCACCAGACATTAACTTAGGAAGTAATGTATCTCTTAATTTTGTTAATTTTTCGATTTCTAAAAGATTATTATCTTTTATCTTTTCGATATTTGTTGCTATTTCTTCAAATTGGAATAATAATTCTTTAGGAGGTATAATAATTCGATAATCATATAAAGATTCTTTTGATATTGCTAATACAGTAGTTCCAGTGGCATATCCAGATACCATATGATTGTATCGTTCACTTAATAAATTATAAAAAATATAAAATTTAGGCAATTTAAATTGACTTAAACGATTGATATGATGAGAATAAATAATTACATCATTATCTATTAATGATGGAACAATAATTGGACTACCTAATACTAATCGATCTTGGGTCAAATCCGTATTTGCAACTATATCTCCCGCATTAACAACATATTTTTCATCAAAATCTCCTGAATAAAATTTTAGTTTTTCTAACCTAAATTTAGAATTAGGTAGTATGTTGCCTAAGTTAATTAATGGAATTCCTTCATCAGATAAATATTTTCCTTTATAAGATAATCCGCGTTCTATTTTGATATAATCTCCTAAAATACCAATATCCCAATCATTAGGAATTAAACCCAATTCAGAATTTTTCATTTTACCATTATCTATTTTATAAGGTTTATTATTTTCATTTAAAAAATTAAAATCAACAAACCAATTTTTAAATATAAATTTTTATTTATTTCTTTATTCACAGTAATTTTATTTTCAATCGAAGTGAGAATTTTAGAAATTTTTTCTTGAATTTCAAGAGGTGGCAGTTCAATAAGTAAATTACCTATGTCAGATGGCTTAATAGAAGGATAGGATGTCGTACTTTGCTCAGCAATTGTTTGTAATGACTCAGTTATATATTTTTGAGTAATGTAATAATAAATAAATTCGGGATATGCTTGAGTTTTATCAACGGTTAATGTTGTAAAACCTGTTGAAACTAAAAAATTATCAATTTTATTCTTTATCATTCCATAATGTTCTTGATTTGGTCGAACAGTTGAAATTATTATGTCATCTATTTTAACTTTTCTTTTTGCTCTACTCGGTACTTTGTCATAATTTGGATCAAACAATTTAATTTCATTTATTTCACCTTTAATGATATTTTTTGTATCCAAATAATTTATAAAATCCCAATTATCTTTTTTGGAATAATTAGAACTATTTATTTCACAAAGTTCATTAATTTCTTTAATAGTATAATTTGAATCTAAACTCAAATTTATCACTCCTTTAACTAAAAAATTCTAAATTCAAATCTAGAATTCAAAACCAATCTCCTTTAAACTTTGACGGATTTTTCCTTCAAGTTCATTAGACTCCTTAAATAATTCATCAAGTTCAGAGGTCAATGTTTTCATTTTTTCCTCAAATGGTATTCCATCATCTTCTTCCGGTTTAAATCCAACATATCGTCCAGGAGTCAGGATAAAATCATGTTTCTTGATTTCTTCCAAGTCACTGACTTTGCAGAATCCTTTTTCATCTTCCAATACTCCTTGTTCAAAATCAGTGAATGTTTCTGCAATCAAATCAATATCCTCATCAGTCAGTTCACGGAGTTTCCTTGAGACCATTGTTCCCATTTCACGAGCATCAATGAACAATGTCTTGCCTTTTTGTTTTTTGTCACGATTAAGGAACCATAAGCAAACCGGAATTCCTGTTGTATAAAACAATTGTGTTGGCAATGCTATAATACATTCCACAAGGTCATCCTCCACAATGGCCTGTCTTATTTTTCCTTCACCTGATGTTGTAGATGATAATGATCCGTTAGCCAATACAAGTCCTATTTTTCCTTTTGGAGATAAGTGATGAATCATGTGCTGCATCCATGCGAAGTTCGCATTTCCTTTTGGAGGAATTCCATATTTCCATCTCACATCATCCTGCAGTTGTTCCTGCCCCCATTTTTTAAGGTTGAATGGAGGATTTGCCATTACATAGTCTGCTTTTAATGTTGGGTGCAAATCATTTAAGAACGTGTCTTCCTGATGTTTTCCAAGATCTGCTTCAAGTCCACGAATAGCCAGGTTCATTTTAGCCATTTTCCAAGTTGTAGGATTTGATTCCTGCCCATATATAGATAGATTATTAATGTTTCCAGCATGGTTTTCTATGAAGTTTTTAGATTGAACGAACATTCCTCCAGATCCACAGCATGGGTCGTAAACCCTTCCATCATATGGTTTTAGTACTGAAACCAATGTTTTAACTACACATGCAGGAGTATAGAACTCCCCTGCCTTTTTACCTTCAGTTTCAGCGAACATACTTAAACAGTACTCATAAGTACGGCCCAAAATATCCTTTTTGTCTCCCTTATCGGACATTTGAACATTTGTGAATATGTCAATTACAGCACCGAGTTTCTTTTTATCGAGTTCTGGTCTTGAGAAGTTTTTAGGTAATATTCCCTTAAGTGACTTGTTATTGTCTTCAATAGCTTTCATTGCATTGTCAATTGCCTTACCGTTTTCTGCAGTATTTGCTTTTTTAGCAATTACTTCCCAACGAGCTTCAGGAGGAACAAAGAAAATATTCTTTGCAGTGTATTCATCTATATCTTCTTCAAATCCATCTCCTTCCTCGACCAGTTCCTGATATCTTTCTTCAAATTTATCAGATAAGTATTTTAGGAAAATTAATCCTAATACCACATGCTTGTATTCTGCCGCATCCATTGAACCTCTCAGTTCATCTGCCGCATCCCAAATTTGCTTTTCAAATCCTATTTCACTACTGTTGTCTTTTGCCATTTTATTCACCTATGCTGATTCATCTACCCATAATTCACATTGTGCTATAACCTTTTCCAAGGCAAATTTCATTTCACTTGGAGGATAATCATATTTTTTAAGCAGTCTCTTAACTGTTCTTCTCATGTTAGCTCTTGCAGATTCCTTTTTCTGCCAATCAATAGTTCTGTTTCTTCTTAATGACTCCGTCAATTCCTGAGTGATCTTAATCAAGGTTTCATCGTCATAGAACTCGTGAATGTTTTCCGGAAGTGCAATTACATTGTAAAATGCCAGTTCCTCTTCTGTCAATCCCAATTCTTCTCCCTCATTGTGTGCATCACGCAGAAGTTGTGCGATTCTCATCAATTCCTCAATCACTTCATCATTTGTGATGTGACCATTAACATAACTGTTCATGGTTTGTTTCAAAAGCTCCGAGAATTCCTCTGATTTGACAATATTGGTACGAGTATAACCTTTTACTTGATCGCTAAGCAATTTTTCCAAAAGGGAAATTGTTAAATTGGACGATTCCATTGCACGAACCTTATCTAAAAATTCAGGATCAAACAATGACACCTCATCACTGACATTGATTACATTGATTACACCTGTGCTTTTAATTGACTGGTTGAGGAGTTTTGTAATTTGAGCGTTAATTTCATGAATTGACAATTTCTTATCTGAGGATACCTTAACAAGAACTGTTCTGACGGCTTCAAAGAATGCCGCTTCAAATCTTTCCTTTTCTGTTGCTCTGCTTCTGCATAATGAAAGCCATTTTTTCAATAGCAACGCTTCTTTCAGGTATGATTTTTTAGTTTCTTCACGGGACAAGTCTTCCATGAAGTTTACACCATTGGATATGACTTTTGATCTTTCCAAATCACTGTCGCCAAAGAATTTGGAATAGTCAAATCCATGGAATAAGTCCTGACATATTTCAAGTTTTTCCTGGAAATTAGGATACGCGATCTTGTCAACATTCATATCACCGTAGTTCTTGTTGTCCCTTTCTGTGTATTCACTCATCGCCTTTTTAAGGTCTGATGCTATTCCAATATAGTCAACTACAAGCCCACCTTCCTTATCCTTGAACACCCTGTTGACACGAGCAATGGCTTGCATTAAGTTGTGGCCCTGCATTGGCTTGTATATATACATTGTTGCAAGAGAAGGCACGTCAAATCCTGTAAGCCACATATCAACTACAATAGCTATTTTCATTGGATCTTCATCATCCTTAAACTTGTTTTCAAGCTGTTTTTTATATGATTTATCCCCAATAATGTCATGCCATTCCTCAGGGTCCTTATTGGAACCACTCATTACCACTTTCACTTTTTCATCCCAATTAGGACGAAGCTCCAATATCTTCTCATACATCTTAATGGCGATTGACCTTGAATATGCAACAATCATTGCCTTACCGGTCAGTTCCTGTGCACGATTATCTTCATAGTGATTAACAATATCCTGACAGATATCAGAAATTATTTCTGGAGCTCCAAGCAAGGATTCCATTCTACTGAGTTCCCTTTTACTTCTTTCAATATTATGTTCCTCTGCTTCTTCCCTTAACTCCCAATATTTTTGATCGATTTGGTCGAGAACTGTTTCATCAAGGCCAATTTCAGCAATACGACTTTCATAACTTATAGGTACTGTCGCTCCATCCTCTACTGACTGTGTCATGTCATAAATGTCAATGTAATTTCCAAACACTTCCCGAGTGCTTCTATCTGATTTGGAGATTGGTGTTCCTGTAAAACCGATGTAGGTTGCATTTGGAAGCGCATTACGGATTTTTCTTGCCGCCCCAATCTTGACTTCACCAGTTTCAGGGTCAACTTTTTCCTCAAGACCATACTGGCTTCTGTGTGCCTCATCAGATATTACAATGACATCACTCCTGTCAGTTAATGATTCATCATAATCATCGAACTTTTGCATGGTTGTGAAGAATATTCCATTGGCTTTTCTGTCATTTAGCAGTTCCTTTAGGTTTTTCATACTTGTTGCTTGTTTTGGAGTTTGCCTTAAAAAGTCACTGCACTTGGCAAATTGGGAATATAGCTGATCATCCAAGTCATTACGGTCAGTTATTACAACAAATGTCGGACTTTCAAGTCTTTGCTGGAGCTTGTTTACATAAAATACCATGGACAGACTCTTACCACTTCCCTGAGTGTGCCAGAACACTCCTGCCTTATGGTCACTGTTGATTGCCTTGACAGTTGACTCAACAGCCTTGTTAACAGCGAAGTATTGATGGTATGCACCTAAAATCTTAACCTTATTTGTTGAATCATTTGAAAATGTGATGAAATTCCTCAAAATATCTACAAATCTGTTTTTTTCAAAAATTCCTTCAAAAAATGTTGTGAAATCAGCCCATTGTGTTGACTCATAGCTTCCATCAGTTGTTTTCCATTCCATGAACCTGTCCTCATTAGCAGTAATGGTTCCCGCCTTTGAAAGGGACATGTCACTCATTACACAGAATGCGTTATAGTTGAAAAGTACAGGGATTACCTGCATGTATTTTTTCAATTGAGTGTATGCCTCAGATGTGTCCGTATCTTCTCTTGATGGAGATTTCAACTCACAAACCACTAATGGAAAACCATTAATGAATACAACAACATCTGGAATTTTCATTTCCAGATCAACAACTGTCCACTGGTTGATGACTGTAAAAAGATTGTTGTCCATATTATCATAATCAACCAGCCTGACATGAGTGGATTCCTCCTTTCCGTCACTCCAATAGGTTACATTGATTCCATTTTGAAGATATTCCATGAACTTATTGTTTTTATCTTCAAGAGAACCAATGCCAAAATCTTGAATGGTTTCAATGGCCTTATCAACAGCATTTCTGTCCAATGATCTGTTGATCCTATACAAATTATCCAAATCAGGCACAAATAATGGATTTTTATAGTCCCTGTCAACTTCCGGACCATAATAATAAGTATAGCCTAAGTCTTGAAACAATTCCATAATGGATTTTTCATATGCTTCTTCATTATAAATTGAAATATTAACCAACTCCAAACAATATTACAAGTTAATGACAATATTCATTTAATAATAATTTTATAACAGGCATATATTAAATTTAATCCATAAACGAGAATTTAACCTAAAAAAAGAAGAAATGAAGATTTAATAAAAATACTATTAAACCATATTCATATAGCATCATTGCCAAGTAATCCATAAGAATTACATTCTATATGTGAAACAATATCAATGAGGAAATGTGTATTTAACACAAATCCCATCAAAACTCCTTAAAAAACACCTGTGCCTTGAAAGGAGTGTAACCGTCAATCAATGGAAAGGCCTCAAAACCCTTATCAAGAGTCTGTGTCTGGTTTATCACATTACCATTTCCGTCCCGATAAAACACAATCTCCTTGAGAATCACCGTATGGTGAGGATCAATATCCTCCTCGCCATCCCCCACATACCAGTGGACTATGTGGACACCTTTTGAGTACTGCACGTTGTCCCTGTGCTCGGCAAAACAGATAACAGAATCCCCGCCAGCCAATTCAGTTGCCTTATCCTTAAAATGCTCACCGTCACTTACATTCACAACATCAAAGCTAACATCAGAAACACCGAAGGGCGCAACCGCACTGACCACACCCAATGACATCAAAAACAATAATACTATTAATACTTTCCTCATCATTTCACATCCCTGTACCAAACTGTGGCCCTGTAAGGTGAGTATCCCTTAACAGCCTTTACCTTAATCCACGTGCCGTAATCCACCTTGCTTGAGGTCTTTGTAATCACCTTGCCGGTTGCCTTATTCTTGAAGTAGAACTTTGCCTTCACAAGCTTTGTGTGAGCAAAATCATAGCCCAACTCAGCATATACCCCATTCTTGTACTGTGCGTCCTTGGTCACATATATCGAATAGAGGTGGTCTCCGTTTTTAAGCCTCTTGTGAGGAAACTCGTCTGTCGGATCGTCAATCCTGATTTTAACCTTATGAAGACCCCTTTTCAAAATCACAACGGAAAACTTGCGTGTCTCCTTGATTTTGGGATTGTAGGCGGTAATTCTGTGCTTGCCCCAACCCAGATTCAGCTTGAGCTTGACGTAACCTTCAGAATCGGTCCTGAGCCTATAGTTCTTGCCCTTGATTTTGAAGGTGACCATTTTCTTTACAAGACTTTTTCCCTTGGAGTCGACAAACTTGAACTTGAACTTTTTGCTTTTCTCATTGGAGTACTTAACAAGCTTTTCGCTTTTCATGATGGTTGACTTTACCTTGACGGTATTGTAGGCGCTCCAGAAGCCCCTGCCGTCATCGCTTTCGATGTATGTTTCAACCTCATGGCTTCCCACCTTGTAGTTGATCGGGAAATACACGTTGCCATATGAATTGGTTGGCTTTTCCCTGTACTTTCCGCACCACTGGCCGAATGATACCTGGACTCCCTTCAGGGAATTGTAGTCATCATCATATACCGTTACCTTGAACCTGGTATCCCTGTCCCCGTAGTACTTGACCACGTCACGGGTGACAACGACATCATCCTCATACTGTCTGACGCCGTCCTCATAGTAGTAGGTCTTTTCTAAAACCTCATCGTCCGTTTTTTCAAGTGGAGTATCTTCACCCACAGAAAGTGAAGTCTGGTTGTCCCGGGCACTTACTGAAGCCATCAGAAGAAAAAACAGAACCCCCATTATAAGCAGATATCTCACCTTCATAATTATTATATTGTATGCAAGTTGTATTAATTGTTAACGAAATTGGAAATGTATTCCCCGATGCTGCGATGCAAACCACACCATATGCAATTTGTGATTAAAAAGATATAAAGTATTACTAATATATATTCATCTAGAGGTGAACTGATGGACGAATACTGTACAAATTGTGGCACAAAGATTAAAAACAAAGCCAAGTTCTGTCCGGAATGTGGAGAAAGTCTAGAAAATGATACAGATTTATTCTGTCCGGAATGCAGAAGCGAAATTGATGCTGATGAGGAATTCTGCAGCAAATGCGGGAAACGTCTCAAGCCCAAAACCGCTTCACTCAAAAAAGAGCACAAGATAATAATTGTCGCCTTAGGTATTGTTATAATAGCTCTTGTGGGATTGCTTTTAAGCGGAGCACTTACAGGCAGCGATGTGCCTCTTGGAACCAAGGATTTCGGAGGAATCAGCATGCTTGTTCCTGTCGGGTCCGACTTTGTTGAGAGCAATAGCCTGCCGGATTATGGTGTCGGAGGATTCATAATGTACAAGAATACCGGGAAATATGCCCATGACGCATTCTCGATTACATTTTCAACAACAATCGGCAAAGGCGCACCGTCATCCTTTACACTTGACAGGCAGGATGGGGACATCACCATCTACAGGGCCACCAATGGTGAAGACGGCCTTTACATGATTCGTGAGGTCGGAGGAATAAAAGTCGACATAATCGGAGGAAACGAGGAAGTTATGAAAAAGATGTTGAATTCAGTTGAGATAAGTTCAACATACAGCATAGATTAGAGGGATTTTATGGATGAATACTGTACTGAATGCGGTGCGAAACTTAAGGAGAATGCCCAATTCTGCTCCAAATGCGGAAATAGAATAAACAGTCACCTGTGCCCGAACTGCGGAGAAAACATAGAGGGAAGTGAAAACTTCTGTGAAAGCTGCGGATGGAGACTGACTGAAAAGGAAAGCGTTCTCAAAAACAGGAAACTGCTCATAATACCTGTTGTGATTATCGTTGTGATTGTTACACTTTTTGTGGGCCAGGCAATTGTCAATCATACCGTTGAAAAGCAGTCAGTGAGTGTTGAAGACATCATACTTCGCATACCTGCGGATTTCAAATTGAATAATGCAAAAAGCGACAATGAGACATTATCCGAGGTCAACAAGTACTGGGACACCCCTGACGGAAAATATATCCAGGTCATGATTGTGCCGATTTCAAGCAACGATGACGGAGACGTCCTAATAGCAAGCCTTGGAGGTACCAAAGAAACAAGATATGACCGGGACGGGTATCTGAACAGATTTGAAGATGGAGGAGCCGCATTTTCATATAATGAGGGCAAACAAAATGTTTATATAATGGTTTCCGAAGAAAATCTCCTAAACCAGATAGACATACCCCAATGAGTAACCGTTTAAAAAAAACCATCACCACAATCTTTTTTTAGATCATGGCAACGGATTTTGCTAAAATCAGATTTCAAATTACACCTTGATTCTATCCTTATACCAAACCATAGCCTTGTAAGGTGAGTATCCGTTAATCATATTTACCTTGATTGCACTGTTTTTCGCATCGGTTGAGGTCCTTGTAATCACCTTGCCTGTTGATTTGCTTTTAAAGTAGAACTTTGCCTTCACAACCTTTGTGTGCTTATAATCATATTCCATATGGACATAGACTCCCTTATCATACTGCATATTCCTGGTTGAATATACAGAACATAACACATCACCGTTTTTAAGCCGTTTGGTGGGAAACAGGTATGTAGGATCGTCAATCCGGATATTTACCCTATGAAGTCCCTTTTTCAAAATCACAACAGAAAACTTGCGTGTCTCCTTGCTTTTTGGATTGTAGGCGATAATCCTGTGCTTGCCCCAACCCAGATTCAGCTTGAGCTTGATGTAACCCTCCGAATCAGTACGAAGCTTATATGTCTTGCCCTTAATCTTGAACTTGACCTGTGTCTTTACAAGGCTTTTTCCCTTGGAATCGACAAACTTGAACTTGAATTTCTTGTTTTTCTCATTGGAGTACTTAACAAGCTTACCTGTTTTGATGGTTGATTTCACCTTGACGGTATTGTAGGCGCTCCAGTAGCCGCTGCCGTCATCGCTTTCGATGTATGTTTCAACCTCATGGCTTCCCACCTTGTAGTTGATCGGGAAATACACATTACCATATGAATTAGTTGTCCTTTCCTTATATTTTCCTCCAAACTTTCCGAATGACACATAGACCCCCTCCAAAGGATAGTAGTCGTCGTCATATACCGTTACCTTGAACTTGGTATCCTTATCCCCATAGTACTTGACCACATTACGGGTTACGACGGTGTCATCCTCATACTCCTCGCCGTCCTCATAGTAATAGGTCTTTTCTAAAACCTCATCGTCTGTTTTTTCAAGTGGAGTATCTTCACTTACAGAAAGTGCAGTCTGGTTGTCCTGGGCACTTACCGAAGCCATCAGAAGAAAAAACAGAAACCCCATTATAAGCAGATATCTAGTCTTCATAATAGTATATTGTGCCCAAGTTGTATTAATGATTAGCGAAATTTATTTTTTACAGGCCGAAAATCCCAGCTGTCAAGAAAAATTAGCAACTTCCCCACGTACAATTTGTGATTAAAAAGATTATAAGCAAGTAACATTAAATATTTAATCAACGGCAATACCCCAGATTATTGTCAATGGGAGAGATATAAATGAACAAGACTAACTTAAAAATAGGAATATTTTTCATGCTACTTCTATTTTTGTTGATCGGAGCCGTTTCAGCCAGTGATGATATCAATGATACGCTCAGCACCGATTCAAACACCAATGAAATAACCGGCGAAACGGATGTCTCATCAGCCAATGATACAACTGCAGTCAATGAAGACGACACAAAAACAACCCCAACCCCTGTTTTAAAAAAACAAACAAAGATTAAAGGCAAGCCTGTAAGTGGCAAGCAAGGGAAAAAAGTTAAATTGACTGCTTTTGTCAAACAGACAGACGGCAAGGCGATAAAAAATTCCAAAGTGACCTTTAAATTTAGTGGAAAGACATACAAAACCAAGACCGATAATAATGGAAAGGCCAGCATAACTGTTAAGCTTCCTAAGGCGAAATATTTCAAAACAATTAAAAGCAAAAAAGGAAGCATATTGACCGTTAAAAAAGTTTTTAAAACAATACGTACATGTACCGTCCAGTTTGCAGGATCCAAGACATATAAGGCAAGTTCCACCAGTTTCAAAGTAACTTCCAATAAAAAATCCATTGTTAAAAAATACAGGCACAAGAACTACAGGTATGTAACAGTGCCTTTCAAATCAGGACAGCATCAATACAACCGTGGATCCATTGCGGTGATTACCAACGATGCAGTGGAGGAGGACACACACGGCATCATTATTGCAGCCGGAAACAAGAAAACAAGAACCATTATTCCAATTTCAACAAAACTTCACTCAAAGTATCCTAACGGAAAATGGTACTGGGACAACACCTGGGAGGAAAGCAGCGACTACAATGGAGTTCAAATGGTCGTCTATTACTACAACATGGCTCCGGTTAATAAAATCAAAATCAGATACAAATCCCCTCATTATGAACGCATCAGATAAAGAACAAGTCACTGCAACCTAGCGGTCCTTGAAAGCATGAAAAAGTGAAAATTACCTCAAAGGGAGAATTGAAACCCTCCCCATTTTTTTTATTTTTTAAAATTAAACAATTTATTTTACAATTTAAACCAATAATAATCTTTTTTACTGATTTTAATGTGCAAGTAGGCACTTACATCTTAAAATCAAAAAATAACCCCAATACAATGGCTAATACCTTTAATTGATCAATATAAAAAAATTCCTTGAAACTGCCAGTTTATCCAAATTTTAACAGATTAATGAGTTTAATACTATTTGAATCATGAATATCATAATCGATCTTTTTTAAATCCTCGACCTTTCGTTCAAGTTCTTTATTTTCCCCATACAATCTTTTTACCTTCTTATCCATCGCATGAAATTCAATTTCCAAATATTCCCCTTTAAAGTCATCATAGGAATTACATGCATAAAGTAAAATAATTTTTCTCAATTCCTCATTAGAAAATCTGTTATTATTCCATAACTCACAGTCGTCCAACTCTTTTTTTACGGAATTAAAATAAGTTTCATCATCGTTTATTAATAAAGTATGAAAAACGTTTGAAATATAAAAAAACTCCAAATCCTTTTTATATTCCTTTAAAATATCAGGTTTCCTGCCAAAAATTTCAGTGAAAATGGTATAGGCCTCAACATCATTATTTGAATTAAAATTATCCAGACGGTTAATCAGATTCAACTTATAAGCGTCAAGAATGGAATTTAATCCGTTGGATTCTAAAATTTCAAAAGTTTTCTTATAATGAATCATATAATGTCGTTTTTTAATGGTCGTATTAATCCGATTTTTACCAGGTTCCGGAGCCATATAACCATACAACACAACGGGAACCCCATAAATAACATCAATTTTTGATAAAAATTCAGCAAAAAAAACCGGATCCTGACCTCTTAATAAATCGGGAAATCTTATATTATTCTCTTCAATGACATCCCGTTTAAATAAGTTTTTATAAAATGACCATGGAATTCCATATTCATCAGGACGAATATTACAGTACTCATCAAAACAAATGTATTTGTTTTCACAATTAGGATTTTTATTTGTTATTTCACGTTGAGGATTAATATTAACCAGATTGGCGCTAACCATATCCGCATTATTTTTCACAGCCACATCATACATTATTTCCAATGCATGTTTATCAACATATAAATCATCAGAATCTAAAAATGCAATGTATTCTCCTGTTGCATGATTTAATCCATTATTTCTAGCACTTCCAGACCCATTATTTTCTTGAGAGTAAACCTTAATGAAATCATGTTTTAATGAAAATTCATTTAAGATATCTAGAGAGGAATCGGTTGAACCGTCATTAACACAGATCAATTCCAAATCTTTAAAGGTTTGTGCATCAACACTTTCAATTGATTCCTTTAAATAATCTTCATCATTAAAAACCGGCATTATCACTGAAATTTTCACCATAAACTCACCTAGACTTTAACCAAATCCTGGGCATTCTAAAAATTCGGGTATATCTCCAACCTTTCGAATTGAGAATTTCATTATTAGATTTCCTCAAATAATCTATTTCCTTATCCCGGTTTGAGTTTTCTTTTTCAAAATAGGAAATCCGCTTTTTTGAATCATAAATCTTAACAGCATATAAAAATTCTTTATAGCTTCTTGACTCTAGCAATGTATTAAAAATCAATTTCGACCTGAAACTAACCTCATTAATAAAAACATCATCATGTTCATATTCATCAATATGCTTTTGAAAATCGTCTTTAAGCAGCTTATAAAATTCTTTTTTATCCTCTTCGCGTACCGCCTCAAATCTTGAATGAGCACTCCTCATTTTCTTTTCAATGAATTCCCTTTTAAAAATGTTATAAACACTGTTTTCCTTTAGCAAATCTATGATTTTATTAATAATTTGAATACTGTCTGCAAATTTTATTGTGTAGGTAGTGGTTATGGAATTTTGACAAACACGATGATAATATAAATATTTATCTAAATAAAATATTTTTTCGGATTTTAATAAAGCCTTCCAAAAAAACAGATTATCCTCAAAAATTAATCCTTCAGGAAAATCTGATATCTGAAATAACTTCTTTTTTAAAGAATTTGCCCTGAGCAGTTACTGCAACATCAGCAATCTTGTCCCCAACATCCCTATAATTAAATAACTTATTTTTATAATCTTTCAAACAATCCATTTCATAATAATCTGATTCATAAAATTCATCAGTACCATCATCAAAATTTATTAATTTGAAAATGATAAAATCCGGATCATATTTAACAGAAAGATCATACAATTCTTTTAATGCATTTAAATCCAGATAACCATCGGAATCAATAAAATAAACAAATTCCCCTTTAGATAGTTCTATACCCCGATTTCTTGCTGCTGAAAGACCGGAGTTATTCTGATTAAAAATTTGTATTCTTGAATCCGCTTTTGCATATTTTTCCAGTATATCAATTGAAGCATCTGTTGAACCATCATTAATACAAATAATCTCAATATCCTTCAATGTTTGATTAATAATGCTGTCCAGACATTCTTCAAGATAGTTTTCAACATTATAAACTGGAATTACAACTGAGACCTTAACCATTTTCACTCAAACCCTGTCAATTAGCATTATTAAATTAATTTATTTAATATCAATTATGGAAATTTGATAAATTTCATGCAAGAAATTTATATTTTTAATTAAAAATTAACGGTAAAATATAATTTACACCCTTAATTATAACCCATACATTATTTATGACTTATATTATATTTAAATTTTTATAAAAACAATTATTTCTCCGATTAAAGAAAAATCATTGAATTTAACGATTATTTGAAAAAATAGGAAAAAAATAATTTTTAATCAAATTTTTTAATAAACTTTTGATTTTATCCACCAGTCTGAAAACTTTAATGATATATTCTCATTAACTCCATCATATTTGTTCATTAATTATCTGCTTTGAACCACTCCGGCTTGAAGAAGCCGGAAAATTCCTACACAATAAAGTTAAAACAAAAAAAAGATAAAAAAAGGGTTTAATCTATGCATCAGCATAGGCTAAACCGACAGCCCTGTACATGAACAGGAGTATGAACGGCACTCCAACAAAGATGCCTATGAAAACTCCTATATAAGGTATGAGTCCGATAACTACGATGACAAGTGCCAAAAGCACTGCAATTATATAAATTACAATCAGTGAAACTATAATATTCAGGATTCCCACTTTTCGCATGTCCTTGATTATTTCCCTGAATCTCAGACCTTCAGTTCCGCTTCCGGTTTTTGCATATCTCACGATTGCTGTAAATGAAAGCAGTGAAAATATTACAAAGAGGACAATTCCAATGACCAAGGTAACGGTCAGGGCATTGTTGAATGTGGCAATTGAGTCTTTAGGAATTGCGGCCATTATCGCAGTGGCATTTTCCGCACCCTTTTCCATGGCCTTAACGCCTGCATTTACCATGGTGGTGAGTGAGGAAAACAGTCCGCTTGCGGAAGCGACGACTATTGTAATTACAAGAGGTATGAGGAAATAGATTATCTCCAGAATCATCGCCTTGATACCCAGGATGAAATGTTTCACATAATCCAAATCGGGAAGTGTGGCCTCACCCTCGGTTCCGCCTTTAAGGACTTCAATCAAGTATCCTAAAACTACAAATGAAACAATTAAAGTTATAAGAGTTAAAACGAGGTTTAAAGTATCATTATTAACACCATATGACGGCAGAATTGATGATAAGCTCATTATAACAATTAAAGCACAGAATATTAAAAATTTTCGATTGTCAACAATGGGATATCTTATAGCATCCCTTATAATATCACGCAAATCCATTTTTATCACATTACCTAACTCATTTACATATATATTTTTAGATAATACTATTTAAAATTTTTATTGCTAAACAGATAGTGACAAATACTGATTTTCACTGAAAAATATGGCATAATTACAATAATCTTAATATATGGGGAGTGATAAAAGATATTAGTATAGGGGCAGATTATGAACAAAAAAATAGTCACATTGATACTTGTCATGCTGGTTTCATTTTCATTTCTAAGCATTGTGGTAGCAGACAATGCCACACATGATGCCAACACCGGAGCCGACGACAGCTCATCAGACACTCCGGATAAAAAAGATGATTCTTCAGACAAGAGCGATGCAGCGGATAAGAATACGGATAAAGACAAGAAGTCCGACAAGGATAAAACGGACAGCAAAGATAAAACCGATGATAAATCCAAACATAACTACATCAAGGCTAGAGGACATGGAAATGACATCAAATTTAGCGACGGATTTAGAGGATTCAGACTTGACTATTCAAAATCCCCTGCAAGCAGTGGCGATGAATTCAAACATGTCTCTGCTTCAAGGGCTCCGAATGCCAACACACTCAAGCTTGCCGTAGTCGAATGCTACAGACACGACATGGACGGAAGTGTAGGAAACATACTGTCCGATTTCATAAAAAGCGGATCATCCTCTTCAAAGGTAGGAAAAGCGGTTGCAAGTTCAAGTGAATTTATAGGCGACACCGCAGTCGTCATGGTGGACAACAAGACTGAAGCAGTATTTAATTTTGAAGTTTTGAAATCCGTTTCAGGAAATGAGTCAGACTATTTTGCATATACATTATCATTCAGAACCATTGACCATATCATTGTCCCAATCAACCAGACTGACACAAACGAAAGCGGTCCGGAAAGCTTTACAAACAATACAACCATACCTACAGTAGCCCTAAATCAGACCGGAGGAAATGAAACAAACGGCACATTCTTTGATGACCTGCAGGGTTATTTTGATTCCGTTCTAAATTCAATCTATGACGCATGGAAACCTATCATTGACTCAATTACAGGTTTCGCCCTATCCCTTGCCGGAGGTATCGAATGGATAGGAAACATGTTCAACGGATTTATGGACCAGATTCAGCAGCTGATAGATGGTCTGAACAGATTTACAGAATTGCTCGGAACCATATGGACGGAACTTTCAGGATTCCTGAAATTCTTTGCGATTATTCTGACCTCAATTGAGCAGCTCCTAAACTTAATCCTGTCCGCACTGAATTTCATCATAGGACTTCTCCAGACAATCATATCCCTTATACAGTATATCATCGGACTGATACTGAGCATAATAAACTTCGTCATGGGACTCATAAGCCAGATTATAGGAATGATTACCGACTTGATAAATGCAATCATTTCATTCCTCACCAATTTAATCAATCAGATCGGTGCACTGATTAACGCGATTATAGACTTCCTTACAAAGGCCGGAAGTTACCTGGTTGATGTCCTTGCAAATGCGGCAATCATAATATGCGCATTCATAGTCGTTACCGTTGCAACATTTGTTTACGACAGGTCAAAACAACCTTAATCTTCTCTTATTTTTTTATTATATCCTATCTGTACAGACGGCATTTAACGCGTCAATAACGCTTCATCAATATTTTAAAAATAGTCATCGATAATAATTAACAGTCAACCTAAAACCTGTCGTTTAATTGATGCTTAAAAAAAGAAAATGGGCATGAAGGATTGAACCTTCACACGATTAATATTAAATCCTCTCTTCAATATTCTCCCAGTCAGGATTTCTGGCCGGAAGAACTGTAAATATCAGGCAGGATACAAGAAGTATCACAGCCAAAATGAGTGTAACCATCAGCTGGCCAAATGATCCGTTGGTTATAATATCGCCCAGGCCTCCAATCCATATGATGGCCACCACTATCGGCAGAATAAATCTCACAATTAAAAGCCAACCCTTGCCGAGCTTGATTGTCTTGCTTCGGGCATTGAGAAAACCCATGAGCTTTTCAGCATCAAACATCCATGCAAAGAGAATGCACTCGAAAACGATTCCCAGAAGTACCGCTGTAAAAAAAATTATACATTAATCGAATTTTGTTTAAAAAAGAAAAAAAGTGAAGGATATGGAATCCTTCTATTTGATTTTGGCGAACCTTTTGAGGGTTGCCTTTTTGTAGGTAATTGTGTAGGCTACTGTTTTACCCTTCTTGAGTTTTTTAACCATCTTTTTGGTTACCTTGAACTTTGCAATTCCATTGCCATTGGTTTTGACCTTGTAGTTTTTGCCATTGAACTTGACAGTCAGTGTTGCTTTTTTGTAAAGCTTAGGTCCCTTGTAGGTCACTTTGCTTGTGTATTTTTTGCCCTTCTTGAGCTTTTTGGCAACCTTCTTGGCCAGTTTCAAAGTACCCTTGCCCTTAGCGTTGACCTTGACCTTGTAGGTTTTGCCCTTGAACTTGACAGTGACTGTCTGTTTTTTCATGTCCTTGCCGAAGCTGACCGCAACCTTGTTCTTGCCCTTGTAGGTGAACTTGACACTGCCGGACTGCTTTACCTTATGGCCCTTGACAGTTATTGTAATCAAGGTTGTCTTTTTGGACTTCTTGACTGTTGTTGTCTTTTTATCGGAAATGATCTGCTTTACAGTGACAGTGTTTTTGACAGTCTTGCCAGAATATGTTGCAGTTATTGTGTATTTACCAGGCGCCAGAGACAGTTTGATAGTTGCAATACCTTTGGCATCAGTGTTTGCATAGTAGGTATTGCCCGCAACTGTGAACTTGACTTTTATACCTGAAACAGGTTTTTTATCCACCAGTACACGGACACTGTAGCTTGCAGGTTCAAGATAGAATACATTGACATTCTTGTTGCTGTCAAGAGATACAGGCACAGTTGGAATTACATCATATGATAAATTACCGTATTTGGAGTCGTTGGATATAACTACGGTTACAGGACCGGACGGCATTGATGGAACCTTAATGCTTCCAGTACCATTAACAATATCGACCGGATAAACCACATTGTTTATGATTACGCTCACATTTCCGGTGACATCGCTTGGAACATTTACGGTAACATTACCATCAACGACTATAATCTTCATAGTTGTTAACACCTTTTTGCCAGAAGAGTAGTATGAATCATCATCGTGGCTGACAATTAACCAGCAATCTTGTGAAGCATCCTTCAAAGTGACCTTACCGTCAGCATCGGTGATTGCACTGATATTTACGGACTCACCGTTAACAATACCGGAAATTGTGACGTTCTGACCGGCTTCATTATATGTCATGACAGGCACAATGGTAGCCGAACCAGTGTTTTCAATGCCCTTTGCCCCCCAATAGGTAACGTTTGTGACACTGACATCAGTATTAAATCTGGAAAATATTGCATTTAAAAGATTATCGTTACCAACGAAAGCGATTTCAACATTGTTTCCATTGACTGTTAAAGTAAATGGAGATATAGGATCCATATTTGCCTTGTTGTTCAGGAATGTGGAGTGGGAAATGGACCTTGAGTATTTGGAATCCCTGAGAGCCCAGAAGTAAATTGCAGAACCCGCATCAGCTTTATTGCCTGTGAATTTGGAATTTACCACAGTGGCATTGCCGTCGATGTAAACAGCACCACCGTCACCACTGCCCTCACCATTGCTTGCAATGTTGTTGGTGAAATTGGAATTTTCAATACTACCTGAACCCATATAGAGAGCACCGCCCTCCACTGATGCATGGTTAGCTGTGAAATCACAATCAACTACGTTAACGACCAGGTTAGCACTGACAGCTCCTCCAAAGTCTGCGAAGTTATTTTCAAATTTACAGTTAGTCACATTACCGGAATTTTTAAAGTAAATCGCACCACCTTCTAATGATGCATCATTATCCTTAAATGTAGCATCTCTGACAATTCCCTCAACTGCAGCTATTGCACCACCGTATTTTGTTGCAGAATTGCCAATGAATTCACCGTTAAATATCACATTTTCAAAGGTTTTAAAGAAATTGACCCCTCCACCACTAGGAGAAGTGTTGTTTATGAAATTGCTGTTGAATGTAATGTTTGAAGGACTTTCACGATAGTTTACACCTCCACCGTTCAAAACAGCACTGTTGTTAATGAAATCACAGGTGAAAACACAATTGGTGGAAACATTCTTGAATGTTATTGCCCCACCGTTTCCGTATGTTGGATCAAGTTGACCTAAAGCACTGTTGTTGATGAAACTACCTGAGAAGTTGTTCTTATCGGTTGTGCTGTAGAAAAACATTGCACCTCCGCATGATTTTGCAGTGTTGTTTATAAAGTCACCTTTGATCTTATTGGCATTTGCGTTCTTGGAGAAAAACATTGCTCCACCGTAGCCTGCATAATTGTCCTTGAAAATGCAATCAAAACTATTGTTTTGAACTGAATTATGGAACAATATTGCTCCTCCACATTGTCCTGCATAATTATTATAGAATTGGGATGAAAAATTGTTGTTGGTTAATTGAGCTTCAACATATATAGCACCACCATTTCTAGATGCCCTGTTGGCTGTGAAAATAGAATTTATCATATTTCCTGCGCCATTAAGGAAAATTGCTCCACCTTGATATGCAGAGTTTTTAGTAAAATTACAATTTGTCACATTTCCTGCACCATTAAAGTAAATTGCTCCACCGGAACTTTTCTCACCAATCACCCCATTGTTAGTGAAATTACAATTTGTCACATTACCAGACTTACCAAAGTAAACTGCACCACCATTTTTTGCAGTGTTGTTAATAAAATTACAATTTATAATAGCACCATCATTCATGAAGTAAACTGCACCACCATTCCTAGGAGCAGTGTTGTTAGTAAAATTACAGTTTATAATGGTACCAGAACCCACCATCCTAACAGCACCAGCCCCATCACCAGCTCGGTTATCAGTAAAAGTACAATTTGTCAATTTACCCTCATTTTCGAAGACAACTGCACCAGCAGAAGTCATCATATTACCAATCGCTTTGTTACCGGTGAAATTACACTTTGTCACTTCACCATTTTGTGAGAAGTGAACTGCACTACCATAATAGGCTGCAGTGTTGTTAGTGAAATTACAATTTGTTACTTTACCCTCACCAGTGAATTCAACTGCACCACCCCTACCATATAAACCAGTTACGTTGTTATTAATAAAATTACAATTTAGAATTTCACCTGATCCGCCGAAATAAACTGCTCCACCATCGCCGTCAACGTATCCGTTTATAAATGTGATATTGTTTAAAGCCACAGTGATGCCACTTCCAATATTGAAAATTCTTGACTGGCCCTGTGCGTTTATTGCAAATCCGTTACCGTTGATTGTTAAACTCTTAGATATAAATATTCCTTGAGTCATGGTGTCTGTACCAACGGTATAAGTGTAATTGTGTTCAAGATTGATTACACTATTTTCTGAAGCATCATCAATCAGTTTTTGAAGTTCTCCAAAGTTCCCTGATGATGACAACACATCACCCTCGGATGACTTTAAGCTGACATCGGATTCTGCTGAGTCATCTCTTTCACCCAACGTCACTTTTTCATCACCTGTCTTAAGATTATCCTCAGCGATCCCATCGTTTGAGGACAACACGATTTGATCTGTATCATCACTTGCCATCGCATCATCCATTTCGCCTGCACACACACTTGTCAGGCTAAACAGGAAAATAACAAGCATCAACATGATTATTGATTTTTTAGCCTTCATATAAACACTCCGATATATAAAAACATTATTCTTTTACAATATTCAATTTTAAAGAAAAATAATAGTAATTCAATAAAATTAAATAGGCATACAGTATGATTTCTATCATTCAAAGAATATATACTATGTGCAATGGATTCATGAAAACCCCAAATCTGAATTTAAAAAAAATGGAATGAAGATACACAATTCAAAAACAAGGTAAAATTAGTAAAATTAATACGTCATCAATATATAACTTATATATACTAAGGTGTTATTATGAAGATAAAACATTTAATATTAATCAGTCTGACATTGCTAATCTTATCTGTAGGTGCGGTCAGCGCTGATGATGGACAAAATCAAACATTGGAAACTTCATTTGAGGAAGTTGATGATTCAAATTCCTTAAGTGAATTTGATGGCGATGAATTAGAACAATCTTCTGATTCAGAACTATTAAAAGGAGGGGCTGTAGATGATAAGCATTCTATAGGCGTTGAAGATACTGTAATATATGGTTCTGGCAGAATACAAGTTGATTATGATAGTGCGACATCAGGAGATCTGTTTTTAACTGTGAACGGCAAGGAATATAAAGTGGACAAATTTTATGATGAATGGGGCATGAGTACTCACGGTTTTGCTAAAATAAACAATGATTTGACTATTGGAAACTATACTGCAATCGTTAAATATATGGGCGATAAGGAAATTCCCCAATATTCACAAAACTTCAAATTTGAAATTGTTCCAAAAATATTGGCTCCAGACACCGTTTTTAATGAAAATGGAGAGGTATATCTGAAATTGCCTGAAAATGCGGCTGGCGCATTGTCAATACAAATAGGCAAAATTATTGATGGGCAAGAAAATTGGATCATCAATCAAACCATTTCCTTAAATAAAGGGATTGCATCCTATTCGTTAGGAAACATTGAAGTTGGCAAATACAAACTGAAAGCTAAATATAATGGCAGCGATTATAATGTCAAAGAACTTTCAAGTGATTTGTCTGTAAATCCCGACATTTATGTTCCTTCAAAAATTGTCAGGGGCGATGCCAATGTAATTGTTAAAATCCCTGGTTTTTCAGGCACTATTGTATATATCGTACCATGGGCGGACTTGGGTTATGACGAATTAGATACTGAAGCCAAATTGACTAATGGAATAGCAAGCCTCGATTTAAGAGATGTGACTGATAGAAAATACCCTCTTTCTCTCACTTTATATTCCACTACAGATAATCAGAAGTATGAATATGAGTTTGTTATAGATGTTCAGTATCCTACTATTAAGGCAAGTAATGTGAACGTACGCTACGGCAGTTATTATAAGGTTCAAATAACCGGCATCGATAAGGACCTACTAACCGGAGGCAAGGTTAGATTTAAAATAGGCAAAAAGACTATTGGAACCAGTAAAATTGATAAAAATGGATATGCCCGCATCAAGATTAATCAAAAGCCTGGATCATATAAAATCAGTGCAATATATAAGGGCCACAAGATGACTAAAAAAGTGAATGTAAAGCATATAGTGACTTTAAAAAAGGTGAATGTTAAAAAATCAGCTAAAAGACTTGTTTTAAAGGCCACAGTTAAAAACGGCAAAACCCCACTTGCCAAAAAAAGCGTTACTTTCAGGTTTAACGGCAAAACATTCAAAAAAGTAACCAATAAAAAGGGCATTGCACAAGTTACCATCAAAAAGGCATTGCTTAAAAAACTCATAGTTGGCAAAAGGGTAACCTATCAGGCAGGATATGGAAGAGATATCGTTAAAGTTACTGCAAAAGTTAAAAGATAATTAATTAATTTTAATTATTTTTTATTTTTTTTATGAAAGTTTTTAAAAAAAAAGTTGAAAATGAGTTAAAAGCAGACAAACTGCCAAAAAAAATAGAGTGAGTGGATATTATCCACTAATTAATAAGTCTGATACCAAACAACGGCCTTGTAAGGAGTGTAACCTTTAATAAGCTTGGTGGATATGTGTGCGCTGGTCTTTTTGACGGTTTTAGTTTTTACCTTACCGTTCTTGTTCTTGAAGTAGAATTTGGCCTTTACCAGCTTTGTGTGGTGAGGATCGATGTCTCCGTTATATCCGCTTCCAACATACCAGCATGTGACTCCAGTTCCCTTGTCAAACTGCATGTTCCCATTGTATTCGACATATCCGGCAATTACGTCACCGTTTTTGAGCTTGACCGCCTTTGGAGCCCACAGAACTCCAGGTTTGAAATTGTGTATCTTGACTGTTGTTTTTGATGTCTTGGCCGCACTCACGTCATGTGCTGAAGCGGCGCAAACTATTATCAGTGCCCCAATCAGGATCAAAAAGATTATGAAGTGTTTTTTGTTAAAATGCATTTTATCACTATATATGAATATTGCATTTGAACTATTAAAAACTACCTATGTGACACCCCTTCGATTGAACAATTTTTTCATGTAAAATTTGAATGTGATTTAGGCAAACCTTAACACTTGAAATTAATATTTAGGCAAGTAAAAATAATTATATCTTTAAATAAGAATTAAAACAATAATACTATTGTAACACTCCCGTGTTATACTAAAAAATTTTTAGTTTAAGTTCTAAAGGTCCTGTTGCCTTTAGACTTAACATCTTGTTTTATTGTTTGTTGAAAAACAGGGATTTCCCCATCGTCATTGCCATATCAATTATTGTATTTAGACAGGATTATTTTAAATGATTAATAAAAAAGTATTAAAATAATCAACAACAAAGTTAATTTAGTTAATCTTTAACTTTAAAATGATTATGGAGGTGAGAGTAATGGATATTGATTCAGTAAAATATGGCGTTTTTTCATTCATCATACCGGGACTTGGCCAATACCTGAACAAAGACAATCAAAAGGCAATCAAATTATTCGCAATAGCAGTACTACTCCACATATTCATCTGGTTTTTCATGAACAACCCTCTGGGAAGCGCTGTCAATACCATATATCACTTATATGCAGGATTTGATGCATATAAAAATTATTAAAAAAAAGAATGAGCAAATGAGTTACTCATTTGCCGGATTAATTTTTGTAAGAATCAGTGCAAATACCATTACCAATGCGATTATAATGACATCGACAACGATTTCAAACTGTTTTGCAGTGGAGAACAGCTTAATTATTCCAATAAGCCACATTGCACTGAGCACACATGGAAGCAGATATCTTATTACGAATTTCCATGTCTTACCCACGGAGAATATTGAGTACTCGTTGAGAGCCGGAATAATCTTGTCAACGTTATAGAACCATGCAAAGATTACACACTGAACAGCAATCAAAATCAGTATTCCGAATTCATTGACAAATGAGTCGACTATGCTTACAAGATAACTGCTTATTCCTGTTGTAAGGATTACTGAAAATACACATCCGATAACTGACAGTATTGTTGCGGTTTTGGTTCTTGACCATCCGAGCTTGTTTGATGCTGAGTTCAGCATCGGCTCGAAAAATCCCAAAGCGGAAGTGATTCCCGCAAAGAGAATTGCCAGAAACAGTAACGGAGCAAGAACTCTTCCGATCGGACCCATGATGTTAAATATCATAGGGAAAACGACGAAAACCAAACCTGTACCCTCGGTAATCAGCTGAACCATTGGAGTACCGTGTGTAAATGACATATATCCCAGAATTGAGAATACCCCGAATGCGGTACATATTTCAAAAAGGGAATTGGATGCAATGACTATCAATGCATTGTCAATGAGTCTGGAGTTTTCAGGCAGATAGCTTGCATATGTCAAGGCGATAGCCTGTCCCATACTTAATGAAAATATGATTTGAGCAAATGCGGCAAGCCAGATGTTGACATCTGTCAGTTTTGTCCAGTCCGGAGTCAGGAGAGTGTTGATACCGATGCTCGCACCAGGCAGGGTCAGGGCATAAACGATTATACTGCCCATTATGATAAACAGTGCCGGAATAAGGATTTTTGAAGCCTTACCGATACCTTCATCAACATTCCTGTGAGCAATGAACCAAAGCAGTATCCACAATGCAACAACACCTATTGTTGTTGGAACCAGAAGGAAACTTGCATTGGAAAGGTTGGAACTGCCTCCAACGTTGTTTACAAAGTAGTGCGCAACGTCGGTTCCCCAGCTGAATGTGAAGCTTGAACCCAGATACACAAGGTCCCAACTTAGGATAACCATATAGTAGATTGTGACTACAAAAACAAAAATAACCAACATCCACGCGAAAATTTCAAATTTCGGATTGATTTTTTTAACAATGTTCGAAAAGGAATCCCTGAATGAGAATCCCACACCATATTCTAATATTAAAAACGGAATTCCCATTATAGCTATGGCAATAAGGTAAGGAATGAAAAATGATCCCCCACCATTAGAATAAAGCACATAACTGAAACGCCAAATGTTACCTAAACCTACTGCCGCCCCAATCATTGCAAAAATAAAAGCTATAGGCGAATCCCATTGACCTTGTTTTGACATGGTATTAATTATGTAAAGAATATATAATAAATGTTATAGATATTTAACTACAATGAATGTTTTTGACAAATTTCTAATGGGTGAAACCACAGGCATAAACTGGTGCTTTGAAAACAGGCATTTCATCGACAGGCTGGATGAAAATGGAATATCCAGAGAATATGTTGTTGACTGCCTTATGAACGAAGAACCTGTAAGCTATGAGCATGTGGAAAGAGAAAAGTATGCCGTAGTCTATAAGGCACCTGAAGGCAAGGACTATAGGGAAATAAGGATTCTTATGGCCTGCACAGGCAATTCAATTGATCTTGTAACAGTCATGAGAAACAATGAAACAACCACAAGCCGCCAGAACAGACAGTACCAGTCACAAAAAAAGAAGGATATCGAAAAGAAACGCCTGAAGGCAATATCCAAACGTAAATGGTGATTGCCGAATATATTAACCCTCACCAACCAATATTAAAAAAAGAAATGTTTAGATTTAAAAGAATCAACTTTTAAACCTTTTTGAAATTGAAATTACAGCTTATACCTATTCTGAACAGTACAATACCTAAAGCACCACCATTTTTAGCAGCCTTTGCATCCTTCAGAAGTGTGCTGTGAGGCAGTTTATTGGTATTGGAATCGGAATAGTATGACTGAAGACCTGTCCAGATTTGCGCCCCGTTTGACTGCTTGACAAATGTTTGGGTTACGGACTTAATCCATGAACGGGTCTGATGATAGTTGCCCTTATAAACCATCGGAAGCAGTGCGTCTACGTATTTGCTTAATGTTGGAACGTCCTGACCGTAATAATACTCCATCATGCTAGGCTCGGGCATAAGCGCACCTGAAACTATACAGTTCGGCCTTATCTTATGAATCTGAATTGCAGTCTTCTTGACAAAGTAGTTGATGGATTCAACGGCATTCTTGTGCTTGTGGGCGGTTCCGCCATACCTCATATAGTCAAAGTGTATTCCATCCACACCCTTGATTTTGGCGTATCTTTTGGCTTCAGCGATTTTCTTGTTCATGAATCCATATTTATATGAGCCGTCATCCCTTACGGGACTTACCCATTCTCCCCCACTGTAGCATATCTGCATCCACAGATGAACCTTTATTCCCTGTCTGTGTGCCTTCTTAATGAATGACACAACATAGGATTTGCCGTATGCTGAAATGGCCTCAACATGAAGGAAAAGATGTTTGGTTCCCTTTTTGGCCAGACTCTTAAGGCTTATGCTTTTCATGTGTGCCGGCCAGAGCCAATATCCGTTACCCTTAGCCATTTTGGCCTTGACCTTGATTTTGTATGATCCGCTTGAGGCGGAATATGCGGGAACTCTTTTAAATGAATATTTCACCTTGTGGGTTCCCTTCTTAAGGTTAAGGTATACCTTGGCATTTCCTCTATTGTCAGTTTTGAGCTTATAAGTCTTGCCTGCAACATTCAGCACAACTTCCTGGTTTTTTAGAACCTTTCCGGAGGATGTCATCAGCTTGACATAAAAGAGACATTTTGAACCCTGACGGTAGTTGATGTTCTTGTCGCCGACAACCAGCTTGGTTTTGGTGGGACTTTTAACTGTCACCTTTGATGTCTTCTCAGCGGATGTTGTCGAATTGTCCCCCTCATAGCTGAATTTCGCATAGTATGTTCCCTTCATAAGAAGTACGGATATGCTTCCCTCACCGTTCCTGTTTGTGGTTTTGTCATAAGTGAGGCCATCCAAAAGAATTGTGACATTTTTGGAAGCCAATGGCTTGCCGCCTGAAGTCAGCTTGAATGTTATCTTTATAAATGATGCCTCATAACCGGATACGGCGGATGCTGTGATTTGAGATGTTGTCTTAACATCCCCGCTTTCATTTTCCTTCACAATATCCTCATTCGATTGCTCGGCCAAAGTGTCATCCACTTCAGATGAAAGGTTATCCACTGATTGAAGAGCGGAAATGTCCTCCTTCTCATCAGCAATCAAATCAGTAGAGTTCTCATCGGCTGTGACTGCAGAAATGGAAGCCAGCGCCAATAAGAATATGAATATCAACATTATACGTTTCATGTTAGAGCTCCTTGAAGTTTAAGAAATTGAACAGTCCGAATCTGAATAGGATTACACCTTTTGCTCCGCCTAAAACAGCGGCATCAGCATCTCCCATCAGTTCTGTAGCAGATAGTTTATTCAAACTGGAATCGGATCTGTATGACTGAAGACCTGTCCAGATTTGTGCCTTGCTGGATTGCTTGTCAAATGTTTGGGTAACCCACTTGATCCATGTCCTTCCGGCATTGTAGTTTCCCTTATAGACCATAGGGACAATCGCATCGAAGTATTTGCCCATTGTCCTGATGTCCTGAGCGTAGTATGTCTTCATTGAGGAAGGCTCCGGCATCACAGCTGCAGATACGATCAGTTTTTTATTTACGCTGTGGACTGCATTTGCGGCCTTTTTGACAAATGTGTTGACCGCATTTATAGAGTTTTTATACTGATAAGCATTTCCCGGATATCTGAGATAGTCAAAGTGAACTCCGGTCACACCTTTGATTTTGGCATAGCTTTTGGCCTCCTTGACCTTTGAATTGATCAGTTCATAATCTATTCCGCCATTCCTGACCGGATTCTGCCAGTTGCCCTTTCCATAAAAGACCTGCATCCACAGATGAACCTTTATGCCGTATGATTTTGCCTGCTTGATCCAATTCTCAACTCCGCTTTTACCATACAGTTCAACGGCTTTGAAATTCAGGAAAACATGCTTGAATTCATGCTTCTTAAGAGTATTGAAGTTGACGGCTTTCATATCCTTACCGAAAAGCCACATACCATTGTTGGTAACATGTTTAGGCTTCACTTTTACCGTATAGGTTTTGGATACCTGTTTGTACATGGAAGTTTTGGAAAAGTAGGCCTTAATCTTATAGTTGCCTGTTTTCAATTTGATTTTAAGGCTTGCAATACCATTGGCATTAGTTTTTTTGACATAGGTTTTGCCCTTAAGCTTGAATTTGACATTTGCTGACTTTAAAGGATGGTTTCTCATGTCAAGCAATTTGACCTTGAAATATCCGGCTTTCTTGTTTCTGTATATTACGGAATTTGCCTTGGACATTTTGGTAGGCATTCCATTCAAAACGGTTATTTGAGATGATCCTGATGTCGATTTAATGTTCTTTTCACCGGCATAGGAGAATGTGATTCTATAATTTGCCTTAGGCAGATTGATGCTGAGTTTAGCCTGCCCTTTGCTGTTTGTCTTTTTGTTGTATGTCTTTCCATTGATCTTAAACACGACAACCCTACCGGAAAGTGGAGTGTCACCTGCAGTCAATGTTACGGTATAGATATTGGTCAGGCCCACATATGCAGTGTAGGTCTTGGCGGCTATCTTTGAAGTTGATGATGAGATTACAAAGATTTTGGTTGAACCGCTACTTGCCGAATATCCGTCATCTCCTGAAAATGAGTACTTGAGTGTGTATGTTCCGGGTTCGACATTGATTTTAAGTTTTGCAAATCCGTCATTGTCGGTAACGACTTTTGTATTCTTATTGTTGAACTTGAATGTTATGGTCTTGTTCGCCACAGGTGTTGAATTTGAATCTGTCAGCTGGACAGTGAAATCCTTTCCCTTAACAATATTAGTATCTTCGCTTTTGACTGATGTCTTGACTTTGGTTAGATTATCTTCATTTCCCAGTTTTGATGATTCGTCAGGGAGTTCTTCATTAACATCTTCTACAACAGACTCCTGTGAATCGTAATTTTGAGATACTGCAATATCGGTTTCATTGACTGCACTGACGGAACCTATCATGAAAATTAATGTCACTGCAATTAATAAAATCAATATTTTATTTTTCATCGAAATATTTTCACCTCTCATTGAATGGTTTATCAAAAAACATATATAAATCTTTTTACTTTAAAAATAGCTTTAAAATAGCTTAAATTGATGAAAATAGCTTGAAAACATATAGAAAAAACTATGAAAATAACAAAAATAGTGAAATATGCTACAATAACCTTAAAATGTTTAGATTAAAATGTGATTTTTTAAGAGTTTAACTAATAAATTAAAAATTAATCTGAAAAAAAATAAGAAGCATTTAACTGATTGGAGTTATCCATCAGTTAAATTGAATGTTAATGTTCCGGTACCATCGGAATTGACCTTTAGTTGTTCGCATTGCGGGGAAAGACCGCTTAAAAGAGAAGTTCCGTCTTCCGCTGACATATGCTCCGGCAGGTAGTTTGAAATGTATATAGGATACACTGTGCAGGTACCTGTGTTTTCAACCAGGTCAAGCTTTACAAAGTATGCAGTATGTGTCGCCTCGTTTGACTGGTCAAATATGAAGTTTCCCAAACTGTAGAATATCGGCTTGCCCTTATACATCTCAATTCCCTCGGTAACGTGAGGATGTGAACCTATGACAATGTCCGCACCGTAGTCAATCAGCTCATGGGACATCTTGACCTGATTTTCGTTTGGTGAATTGGAATATTCGTTTCCGTAATGCATGTATGCAATGATGCAGTCTGAATCGTTGTTTTCCGCAATCTGCTTTTGGGCATCCGCTGAGTCATATGCGGAATATCCCGGATTTGACCCGTTGGCATACGGCATCACTTCCTGTGAGTATTCGGCGAAGTTTTCGGAATCCATATAGTTGAGGATTGTAATCTTTCTTCCGTTTACCTCCTTGACAACAGCCTGATGGGCCTCATCTTCAGTGTTTCCGGCACCCATCGGTGTGATTCCGGCATCCTTGAGGTATTTTATGGTATCCTCCATTCCGGTCTGGCCATAGTCAAATGCATGGTTGTTTGCAAGTGCCGCAACGGTATTGTTGTTTGCCTTTGCAAGGGGAACATAGCTCGGATCGCATTTCAGCGGAACATCACCCTTGAGGGCATTGTCCGTATCTGTCGCAGCATTTTCAAAGTTGATTAAAAGCAAATCAACGGCAGAAGTAACGTCACTTACGCCCTTGAACGGTGAGGAGTCCATGCTAAGGACCCCCGGCATGTTACGTGCAAACATCACATCCCCTGTAACGGCTACGGACACGTTTTCCTTAGGTCCGACGTTTACCACCGAACTTGAGGGATTGAAGAATGTTGCCCATGCGGCAACAATCACAAGAAAGACCAGAACAATCAAAAGAATGTTTCTAAGCTTCATTTTCAACAATTGCCTCATCGTCTTCTGAAAAGAGCTGATTCAGCATCCATTCAGAGTCATATTCCATAATGTCATCGTATCCCTGACCAACACCTAAAAACATAATCGGCTTCTGGATTACATAACCGATTGAAAGTGAAGCACCACCCTTACTGTCAGCATCGGCCTTGGTGAGTATTACACCGTCAATGTCAATTGCCTCATTGAACTTACGTGCCTGTTCGGTTGCGTCGTTACCGGTTATTGCATCACCGACGAAAATGACCAAATCAGGTTTGGATACACGCTTGATTTTTTTCATCTCGTCCATAAGGTTTGTGTTGGTCTGCATCCTTCCTGCAGTATCGATTAAAACAAGTTCCTTGCCCTGGGCCTTTGCGTGTTCAACCGCATCGAATGCAACAGCGGCAGGATCTGAACCCTTCTGGTGCTTGATGATTTTAACCCCCACATTGTCTGCGTGATGTGTGACCTGCTCGATTGCCCCTGCACGGAATGTGTCTGAAGCCGCAATTACAGGAGTGTAACCTTTTTTGAGATAGTAGTTGGCGAGTTTTCCGATTGTTGTGGTCTTACCGGTACCGTTGATACCCACAAACATCACAACAAGTGGCTCTCCCTGTGCCTTCTTTTCCTCAAGCATTTCGGTCATTGACTTGCCTTCAATGCTTATGATATCGGAAACCGCATCCCTTAAAGCATAGAATGTGTATTCAGTGATGTCATTGCTTCTTTTGATTTTCTTACCGACAAGGTTTTCCTTGACGCTTTCAACGACCTCGGTTGCAACCTCCATTGCAACATCACCCTGGAGAAGTTCCATTTCAAGTTCAAAGAGAATGTCTTCAACGTGCTTTTCCTGAATGGTCTTTTCCCTTACAAATGAGAATATTCCACCTTTGGCCTCACCGTCAGCGGAAACGTCCTTTTCATCCTTGTCCTTGTTCCTGCTCCAGAAATGAGATTTTTCCTCTTTTTCTTCGGCTTCATCTTCTTGCCCATCATCGGATGATTCATCCTTGTTCCTGCTCCAGAAATGGGACTTTTTCTCCTCTTTAGGTTCATCATCTTCCTCTTCGGATGACTCTTCCTTGTTCCTGCTCCAGAAACGGGATTTCTTCTCCTCCTTAGGTTCGTCTTTCTCTTCGATTTCTTCTAAAACCTCTTCAGCCTCATCCTCTTCAGGAGTTTCTTCTAAAACCTCTTCAGCCTCATCCTCTTCAGGGGTTTCATCCTTGCTTCTGCTCCAGAAACGGGATTTCTTCTCCTCCTTAGGCTCTTCAGCAGGTTCCTCTAAAACCTCTTCGCTTTCTTCAACTTCTTCAGCTTCCGGAAGTAAATTTTCATCCTCTTCCTCTTCAGTCTCCTCTTCCTTTTTCTTACCGAATGAGAAAAATGAAAATCTTGAACCGGATTCCTCCTGAAGGTTGTCTTCTGCTTCTGCTTCTTCTATAAGTTCTTCTTCCAGTTTTTCACTGGTACGTGAGAATTTCTTTTTTAACGATTCAAACAAAATTAATCCCAACCTAAACTGTTAGTTAAAAATCTATATTAATTATAGTTATGTCAGTTATATTATTTAAAAAATAGTCAAAAAACAGACCCGACACACTTATCATATTTTCAGCGAGCTAAAATAAATATTGTTTAAAACTTCTAAAAATACAAATAAAAATCAATAATGCTTTTAAATAAAACATATCTTTATATATGGTCTTTTTAAAATTATTATTTGCTCATGAGTAGTTTATATAAGATTTTTGGAAATCTCTAAAAAATAAAAAAAAGGAGATAGAATCCTATGAAACTAAGTCAAACCTATCATCTCAATGACAAAACTTTGAAATACATGTCCTTTGCACAGTCAAAGCGCCAGCACCAGTATCTGAATCTGCCTGGAGAGTATGATGTCAGACTGCCCCAGGAAATGGTTTTTACAGACATGACTTCAGCCCGTGGAGACGAAATCTACTACAATATTAAACTACCACGGCTTGTAGAAGCCGTGGATTTTTTAGAAATAACTCTAAAAAGTCCACTAGTTTAATAGACTCGGGTCTTTATTGACCTACGTTACCCAAGAATATTATAGGTACCAGGGGATGTTTAATCCCAGTCCCCTTGCTCTACGGTAATTGGTTAAACATGGTTCTGAGATGGTAGGAACAGTGCCAATTTACATTAAACCTTGGGATAACATTGTCGAGGGATAAAAATATAAACTTAGGAATAGGAGGTAAACATTTATGTTTGTTTACGTACTAAACATGCATGGTGAACCGTTAATGCCATGCCGACCAAGAAAAGCAAGAATATTATTGAAAGATAAGAAAGCAAAAGTTGTGAATCGTACACCATTTACCATACAATTACTGCATCGATCTTCAGATTATCGTCAACCGGTTAATCTAGGTGTTGATGCTGGAAGCAAATATATTGGATTGTCTGCAACAACCAGTAAAAAAGAATTATTCAAAGCCACTGTCGAATTAAGACAGGACATTAGTAAATTACTGGAAAGTAGAAGGAGTCAGCGCAGGAATCGCAGGAGCAAGTTACGTTATCGTCCAGCCCGGTTTAATAATCGTAGTAAAAAAGGAAAATTGGCTCCCAGTATTCAGCATAAAATTGAATGTCATTTAACTATGATTAAACGTGTTTGCAGTATACTTCCAGTGGACAACATTATTGTTGAGACTGCTGAATTTGACACATATAAACTAAAAAATCCTGAAATAAATGGTGTTGAGTATCAGCATGGAGATGCTGAAGGTTTCTATAACGTTAAATCCGCTGTTTTAAGCAGAGACAAATATACATGCCAAATATGTGGAAAAAAACATACAAAATTAGAAGTACACCACATCATTTTTAAAAGTCAAGGCGGTTCTAATCGTATGGACAATCTTGTAACATTATGCAGCGATTGTCACAGTAAAATCCATAAAAAACAATTAACCTTTAACAAAAAAGTAAAAACATTTAAACATGCAAGCCACATGAACATCATGAGAAAAAGAATACTGGAATCCCTCAAGAGAGAGTTTAATAATGTTTATGAAACATTTGGTTATTTAACGAAGTATCTTCGAGAGAATTTAGGTATTGTTAAGTCCCATTGCAATGATGCTTTTGTGATTAGTCATAATTTGGAAGCTGAACAATCAGATGTTGAATATTTATTTAAAAAAGTTAGAAGACACAACCGACAGATTCACAAAGCCAAACCCAGTAAAGGAGGACAAAGACGAAAAAACCAATCACCATACATCATCAATGGATTTAGAAGATACGACAAAGTAATGTATAAAAGTATAGAATGTTTTATTACAGGAAAACGTAGCAGCGGGTATTTTCAGCTGAAAAGTTTCAATGGAACTGTAATCAGCCAAGGAGTAAGTAGTAAGAAGTTAAAATTATTAGAACCTATAAAAGGTTGGTTAATAGATTGGAGGATAGCAATTCCATCCTCGACCTAAAGAGGTCGAGGTATCCTTGCCAAAATAAGATGAAGATTTGCTCATAGACCTTGAGGAGGAAAGCGAATATATTAGCCCTAAAACTCTTGAAAAGTTTTCAAAATATGCAATATTTCTTTGTTACTGGTATCTCAAAAGGAAACTATACCTAGCAGTAATCTGTCACAAAAATCCTAAAAAAGAAAGTGAATGCTTTGAATATGCACCTTCACTCTACATCAAAGTCCATTATATCTACTTTGAAGAGGACTCCCTGTGGGAAAAATATGAAAACATTATTAATAAGGTTGAACATAATGAAACATTAACAGACACCGAAGCATTGGACATTGCATTCACCAGCAAATTCATATCAAAAAAAGATGCTCCGGAAGTTATTGAAAAACTGTGTGAAGCTTTTAGAGATGCCCAAATTGAAGACAAAGGTTTAAGGCTTGATGTAAAAGTCATTTTAGGTGGAATGATTTTAAAACATGTGCAAAATCAAAGCAAACAGAAAAGATTAATGGAGGTAATTGGAATGAGAGAGATTAAAAATGAATTGGATGAACTTCTGTATGAAGAATACGGAGACAAACTCGACGCAAAAGACAAAGAAATCAACAACCTCAAAAAATCCAACGAAAAATACAAAAAATCAAACCAAGAATACAAAAAATCCAACGAAAAATACAAAAGATCAAACCAAGAATACAAAAAATCCAACGAAAAATACAAAAAACAAATCGAAAAACTAAACGAACTAGACGACCTAAACACACCAGAAGCACGAAAAATACTCAGTTCATTAAAATTACTTTGAGATGTTAAAAAACATCTCAATATATAGCAAATAATCCAAATAGAGATGATTTGAATGATAAAATTTGAAAATGAATTTGAAAAATTCGCATATGAATATTATAAAGACGAAATCATTGGAATAGACAAAATAATAGAAATCAAACACCATGAAAGAGCAATCAGAAAAACACAAACTCGCAATCAAAAATCTTGAAATAGAACTCATTAACCAAAAAACCGAATATCTCAAAAAATCAAACCAAGAATATAAAAAACAAATCGAAAAACTAAACGAACTAGACGACCTAAACACACCAGAAGCACGAAAAATACTTGATGAATTAATTTTAATGGTCGAAAATCAATATAATATTTAAAAAATAGTTTAATAAAAAAATAATTAGTAATATTAACCCATTTGGGTCATATTACCTTGTGCTGCGGCAGCAATCTGTTCAGCCTGAGCCTGAAGATTACCGACCATGTCAGTTACCTGCTGTAAGTTTGCAAGCATTTTGTCACGGCTGTCGATTAATTCCTCTTTTTGCCCAGATAAGATTTCACGAGCGCCTTCAGCATCTTTCTTAACAGCGATTCCAGCACCGATACTTACGATAATCTCATCAGTACTTTTGAGTTCCCCTTTAACAAAGGAACCTGCACCAACAGGTACGAATGCCTCTACTGAATCCTTACCTTCAATATCGTCCAGGGTTGAAAACAGAGCCTCAACCTCAGCGATGGAAGCCTGAATCAATTCAATTTGCTGTTGGATTAATTCAGCCTGCTGTCTGTATACATTGATTTCATTAACAAGATTGTTTAATCTTTGTTGATCTTCCATGTTAATCCCTCAATGCACTTAAATAATTTCTTTTACGATTGGGTCTTCTACATCTTCAGGAGCAATTTCCTCAATTGAATCGATTGAAATTTGGTTCCTGTTAATAGCATGTTTACTACCAAAGTTAGCATAGATTTTTTCTTCTATGTCGCTTTCGTTAACAGCTTTGTATTCTTTGGTAAAATCATGATATTCATCACCCATTACAAAAGTACCTTTAACTCTGTAAATTTTTGTTATCATATAAAATCCCTCATGATTAATTAATTAAAAGTCATCATCCAAAAAGCCTAACGCTTCTTCAACTCTAGCCATTTCAGGACCAGTACTATCCTTATCCACGATTGCACCATTTGAGTTTCCGAGTATGCAAGCGCCGACAAGTGGAATGCCTCTTCCTACAGTACCAATGTCTCCTTCAACACCAAATACTTCACGAGCAAAGTTAACTTCTGAGGTCAGTGCGTTCTTGCTCATCAGAAATCCCCTGTTTGTGACCTTGATTAGAGAACCGATAATGTCACTTCCAACGATATGTGATGTTTTTACATCCACATCAAGGGTTTCCTCGAGAACCTGAATCGCTTCTTCGGATATGAATGGTGAAGCTATCGCACCATTGTCGTTTGCAGCCACGATGTTACCTACGGCAGTGTATTGGCCAGGCATGGTAGCTACGTTCAATCCAATATCCTCAAACTGTTTAACTTCCCTATCTAAAACATGTGGGGAAACAACAATACCGTTTGAATTAGCTACAGCTAAAGATCCTATAAGGCTTGATCCTGAAATAGAAGATTTTACAACTTCAACTTCTAATGTTTCCTTGATAATTTCTGCTCTTTCATCTAAAAGATTATAAGGAACAATAGCCAGATTGTCGGTTGCAAGACAAAATACCCCTATATTCGGATTTCCTACAATGTCCATTCTTTTCAACATATTGTTACCTCACATTTAAAGCGGTGCTTATTCTGCTAAAGTAGCTTTTACAACACCATCATCATCTTTAACTGCTTTTACAGTGATTTTTGAAGGTATTTTTTGAATACCTCTTTCCCAAATAGCATGATTAATAGATTCGTCAATTTTAACATCACTAGCTTTCATGTGTTTGGTTAAGAAAATTTTAATCTCCCTAATTGCTCTAGGAGCTCTGATAGTCCTTTTGACTTCTTTTACATTTCTAAGTGGAATTGTGTAAACTCTTTCCATAGTACCCCTCTTTATAATTTAAGACTGTTTCTTCTCCAATGTCTAGGTTTAGGTCTGTATCTAAGTTTACGGTTAGTTTTAGCATAAGCCCAGATTGGAATTCTCCTATTTTGTTTGTTTGCTTTTGCCATTCTTAATTTTTTAGCTAAAGGTTTATTTCTACTCATTTTTTCACCTGTAATAATAATTATTTTTTATATCCGATAACACGAGTTTGATAATGTTCTGGGAAAATGTCCAATGAGTTTCCTCCCATCTCATCAATCATTGTCCTTATTTCAACCTCAAAGTCTGAACTGTTGTCCCTGTTTGACTTTTCCTTTGAAATCTCAAAGAGATTTTCGGTTATGAGCCTTACTGACTTGTGACCGAAACTGTCAAGGTTTATGTATTGAACGCTCTTGCGGTCTTCAAGGCTTTTTATCTGATTGATGGATAACTTAGGAGTTCTGTCATCCCTTCTTGTCCCATCGGCAATAATATCATGGTCTTCAGCAAGTTTTTCAACAGTTTGGGCATGAATGTATTTTATTCCGTCGTTTGGAAATCCGTCCTCCATGATCTGCTCACAGGTTCTTTTGAGGATATCTCTATCCATCTCAAGGACGTTGTGTTCAAAACCCAGGGATTTTGCGGACTTTCCTGCTGGAATATAGGAATCATAAACGCCGAAATTTGCGGTGTACAATTCAACATCAAGACCTAGCCTTTTAAGCATCACTGCCACAAAGGATGAGTCCTTGCCTCCACTATATAAAACAGCTGCCTTCATGGGATATTATTTCCTTGTAATCTTAATTTCTCTTTTCTGACCTGCAATCTGTCTTAAAAGGACTTTCAATTGCTCGTCAGTTACCTTACCCCTTAGACTGCCAGCCTGTGCTGACTGTATGAGTTGAAGTTCGATCTGGTTGACCATTTCTGGCTTGGTCAGTTTAAGATTTGACAATCTTTGACGAGCTTCAGGAGTCATAATCTGGCCTAAGATTTGTTTTTTCTGAGCTTCGAATTGTGCTTGAGCCTCTTGCTGTTGAGCCTGTGCTATGGCCTGTTGTTGTGCCTGGTTTTGCGCAGCAGCCTGTTGGGCCTGCAATTCAGCCATTCTTTTTTGACGAATTTCATCTAAATCGCTCATATCAAACTCTCCCAAATAAATCTAATTAGTATTTTTCAAGTTCAGGAATATCTTTAATGATTTCTCCAGAAATTTTATCTAAAAAGGATCTTCCTTGAGGACTTACAACTCTTCCGCCTTCTACTTTTTCCACATATCCTGCGTCTTCAAGTTGGTGGAGTGCGGTTCTGATTATGGATCCGCTACCTCTCATGAATTTTTCAGGGCGTACCCCACGGTCTTTTTTACCACCGTAGAAAGTTCTTAAACTTGAAACACCGACAGGTCCGTCAATGTAAACTCTTCTGATGATTGAAGCAGCTCTTACGAACCACCAATCTGGGTTTTCTGGTTTTCTTTCTTTGTGAACACCAGTTCTAACAAAATTGGACCATGCAGGAGATTCTATTTTATCGTTTGCTTTAAATTCTTCTGCGACTTTTTCAATTAATAAATCTGCAGGTACATCATATACAGTAGTCATATTAATTCTCCAATATTAATTTTATTGTAGCTTAATCCACTGTAAATTTAAGACCTAAAAAAATAGGGCCTGTAACTCTAAATTTATAATGTTTAAGGCTTTTTCTTGTAAATTACAGCAACGTGGCCTCTGACATCCACGAGTTTAGCTCGGGTCTTTGAGACGATTTCGTCGATGTAAGTATCTTTATCGCGAGCGATATTTTTTGCAAATTTAAGTTTAACGATTTCATTGGCTTTAAGCTGACGTTTGATTTCTTCAATGACATTATCGTTAACGCCTGACTTACCAATGTTAATTGTCATCGCATTAAGAGCTCTATTCATTAATTCTTTTTTGTTTTGAATCATATTTGGCTCTCCTTTTTAACTTCTTTTCCCTGTGATAGGGAATTTTCATTACATGACCACATTCACCACAAAAAATGTTAACTTCTGAGTTAACTAGCCGGACGGTGCAATTGTGACCAGGCTTGAGAAAGGACTTGCAGCTCTTGCAATACCTCCGGGACCATTCAGCTGGCACTTTGGTATTGTATTTGGTGGACAGCTTCAATGCCATTTCGACATAGCGATTTGACCTTTCAGGATGGGTGATGAATTCCATCTCAGCACGGTTGAAAAGAATGTTCATTCTTTCAATCGCTATTTCAATCATCCACTTTGGTCTGTTTCCTCTACTCAAAAATATCCTCCTTTAAAATGTAGGATATAATATTCAAAATTGAATTAAAATGATTTGCGCAAATTAAAACAAAAACCATAGTTAAAATAACCTTAGGTTAATATGAATATTAAGAATAAATATGTTTATTACCATTTATAAAGGTTGTGAATTTTGGTGGTTTTTCATATAAAATAAAATTTTCAAAGGAAAATGAATGGGTTAGGAAAACCCATAACTAATCCCATCCGACATTACCCAACTGGCGAAGTTTCTTTAAAGTGTCATCACCTTCAGGATTGTCCCTTACAGCACTTTTTTCAAGTTTTTCAACATCAACACTGGAAACATCTTCAACTTTCATCAGGTAATCATATAGAATACTGTTTACAAGTTTTTCAGGGCTGCAATTAAGATGTTTACTTCTATTTTTAATTCCATTAATAATTTCATCTGATATGGTTATTTCCTGCATATTATCAGCTCTCTTTTGATTGTTTAATCCTTCTCGGATGAATTTCAAAGCCAATTCAGATACATCGAATTGCTTTCAAGAGCAAAATCCTCCAAATCCTTCAATAGCTCATCATCAATATCAAAACTCATTCGAGCGATGCTATACCCCACACAAGTTATGATATGTTTATACCATTATAAAGATTTAACGATTGTGCTTGCCCCATACACTTAAACCGGCCGGTGAAAGCTAACCCATTATCTGTAGTGAATTTCATATATAGTTTTTTGAAGTGTGCAAAAACACGAATGTGCATTTGTGAAATCATTAATTATGAATACAATATTGACCTATTCAAGTTAAATTAAGGCAAACTGGCAAAAATAGAAATAATTACATCAATTTCCAAAATGGATTTTTTCAATTTACAAATCAGCAATTAAGGATTTTCAACAAGCCATTGCATAAAGTCAACACTGCCGACAGGATAGTCCCCACCGTTTTGGATGATATCCTCTATCACTCCGACAGCCCCATCAATATCCAAATCGCTTACATCAATCTCATATGTCTCATCAGGATATTTTTCAAATGATTCGGCAGAACAAACCCCAAGGGCTTCCGCCTCAAGGTTTTCACGGATTTTTGACTCGGAATAATCTCTTGCCTTAAGCCTTTCGGCTAAAATCTCAGGCCTCACCCTCAAAACGATCACCTTATCGGCGCCGTCGAGAAGGTGTGATACATGACCCTCAAAAATAAGCAAATCATCTGATTTTTCAATAAGGCCATCCACATAATCGGACAGCTTCTCGATGTCGATTATCTCATAGCCCTTATCCTCATCGACACCCATGATGAAACCGTGACTTCTTGCAAGGTCATTGATTTTAACAACACGTCCGTTCAATTTGCTTGCAATTGTGGTCTTGCCCGTACACGGAGTGCCTGTAATAAAAACAGCAGTCATTTTTTCAAAATCACCCTCAAGACATCCTCATCCTCAAGGACATGGTCAGGTCCTACCTTCTGGCCCGGAAACTTGACGGATGTACCCCATACCTTCGCATGACGGAAGTTCTTGACAAATTCCCTGTGGAGCTTGCCGCATGCGTCGATGACTGTAGAGCCCTTCTTGATGACCAGAGGATCCTCCATATCCGCCTTTCTTCCCTGCGGTTTAAGGTAAACTCTCACCAAATCGAGGTTGTCGAATATCAAATCCTTGAGCTCATCGATGTTGGTGTTCTTGTCTGCGGAAATCGGAATGAAATCCGGAATGTACTTTTTAAGCTCCTTGATATAAGCGTCATCCACCAGGTCCACCTTGTTGAGCAGAATAAGCATCGGAACGTATGACTTGTTCCTGTCCAAGACATCAATGAACTGGTCCATTGTAACGTCATCACGGAAAAGCACATCTGCATTGATGTAGCCGTATTCGTTGAGAATTGACCTTATGGTCTTCTCGTCAAGGTGTGTGAGCTTGCAGGTGCTTGATACCTTTACCCCACCGAGCTTTTTCCTTTTGACTGTAACGTCCGGAGGCTGCTCGTTAGGCCTTATGCCGATATTTCTCAACTCCTCAAGAATGACCTTCAGGTGCTGAGGGTTCAATGTGTCCAAAACGACAAGTATCAAATCGGCGGTTCTTGCAACTGAAAGAATCTCCTTACCTCTTCCCTTACCTGAGCTTGCACCGGTGATGATTCCGGGAATGTCAAAAACCTGAATCTTGGCATTCTTGTGCTCCATCACACCCGGAACGATGTCCAGTGTGGTGAACTGATAGGCGCCGACCTTACTTTCGGCATTTGTAATGTTATTCAGTAATGTTGATTTACCCACAGACGGAAAACCGACCAGAACCACAGTAGCATCTCCACTCTTTTTTACATGGAATCCCTGTCCTTTGGATCCCCCGCTACTGCGCTGCAATGATTCTTCTTTTAATTTGGATAATTTGGCCTTTAATTTTCCAATATGGTGGGAAGTAGCCTTGTTATAAGGTGTCTTTTGAATTTCTTCCTCAATATCCTTAATCTTTTCTTCAATACCCATATAGTATGAACTCCAAAAAATTAGTTTATGTTAATTATATTATTTTTATTATATAAAAAACTTATACCACGGCCCTTTCAAAAGCCTGTGTGATTTCTAATTTTAATGTATGAAAAATTAGTCTTAAAAAAAGAGAAGAAAATAAGGAATAAAAATCCTTATTTAAATTATTCCAAGTTTTACAGCAGTCTTTTCATCAACCTTACCGGTCACCTTAAGTCCTTTGTCCTTTTGGAACTCCTTGACGGATCTTTCAGTGCAGCTTTGGAACTTACCGTCAACCTTAAGGTAGTGTCCTTTGTATGAGAGGTAGTATCCGTGGTCTTTTAGGGCCTGTTGGATTTCCTTAACAGTGGATTTGTCCTTGCTTCCTTTGGAAACTGTCTTGAAGGTGACAATAACTTTAATGTTGGCTTTATTGGATACCTTGTTGTAGTATTTGTTTCCTTTGTAGGTTATTGTTGCCTTGAAGGTTCCTTTCTTGTTGAGATTTTTGATTTTGAAGACTGATTTACCTTTACTGTTGGTTGTTGCCTTATAGGTCTTGCCCTTGACTTTCAGGGCGACTTTAGCCTTCTTGATTGCCTTACCAGTATTGTCCTTTAAGATTATAGTGTACTTTTTGGTTTTTGTAGTTGTCTTAAAGGTCTTTTTTTTGGCAGTCAGTTTAGGAGTTGCCTTCTTGACAGTGACTTTAACATCCTTGGTTGATTTAGCATAATTGATTATTGCCGTTGAATGTTACCTTAGCAGTGTAAACATTAGGAGCTAAACCCTTGGTTGACACCTTAACCTGACCGTTACTGTCAGTAGTGTATGTTTTAGCACCGTTCAAGTCAACGATTAATTTAGCGCCACTAACTGGATTTCCGTTGCTGTCTTTCAATGTGATAATCAAATCCTTGTTGATGTTGTAGGTTGTAGTTATTGCATTACCTGACAGTTCTGTTTTAATCTTGTTTACAGTTATTGTAGCATTGTTAACAGTTACATTATCCAATCCGACATATGTTGCATTGACTTTATATTCACCGTAAGCGTCAAATGTATGTACTGCCCACCAGATACCGTTAGCACCATAAGTTGCATTAATCTGAGTTCCGTTTGGTAATATAAATAGTAATTTACC
>NZ_CADAJR010000022.1 GCF_902788255.1 uncultured Methanobrevibacter sp. | reverse complement strand
ATAGAACAAGGACTTTTAACAAGATTCATGCTAAAACTAAATCATTGGAACATAAAAAATGAAAAAGAAAAAAATCACACAAGTTTTTGAAAGAGCCTAATTGAAACATTTAATAAATATTAATTGTAAAAATTAATAATGTAACAAAATCTTGTAAAAAGATTTTTGAGATAAATTTAAAATAGGAGATAATTAATGATTGTAGGAACACGCGGTAGTCAATTAGCATTGGCACAAACAAACCAAGTATGTGCTGATTTATCTAAAATAACCGGAGAATCAATAGATGTAGAAATTATCAAGACCAAAGGAGATAAAATTACTACATCCCAATTATACAACATGGATTCAAAAGGCCTTTTTACAAAGGAATTGGATATTGCCCTTCTAGAAGAGGAGGTTGATTTTACCGTCCATAGTTTTAAAGATTTGCCGACAGAATTAGATGAAGATTTGGAAATCGTTGCAGTTCCTAAACGTGAAACTCCTAATGAAGTACTTATTTCTAAAAAAGACTGGAATGAATTAGGTCCAGGTTCAAAGCTTGGAACCAGCAGCCTTAGAAGAGAAGCATTCTGTAATCATTACAATAAGGAATTTGAACTTAAACCTATCAGAGGCAACATTGAAACCAGAATTCAAAAGGCCCTTGAAAGTGATTTGGATGCAACCATAATGGCACAGGCAGGATTGAAGAGATTAAATCTGACAAAATATATCAAAAATGTATTTCCGCTAGATTACATCACTCCACCAGCAGGCCAGGGAGCATTGGCAATCATCACACGTAAGGATAGCGATAAAAAAGAAGTAATTTCTAAACTAAATGATTACATTTCAATGCAGGAAGTACTGGCAGAAAAGAAAGTTCTTGAAGAACTTGGCGTTGGCTGTCAATGGCCAATAGGTGCAATTGCACAAATGAATGACAATAAGTTTAATATTTATTCAATCTTATTAACCAAAGAAGGAGAAATCCTTAAAGAGCAAACTGAAAATGGATCCGTTAAAGATGCAGTTGAACTTGGCAGACGCATCGGAAAAATTTTCACAGATTACGTTTAGACGGAGGAATTAAATTGAAAACTATTAACGTAGGAGTTGTAGGAGTAGGTGCGATGGGTGAAAACCACGTTCGTGTCTACCACAAAATGGAAGAAGCTAATTTAGTCGCTGTAAGTGACGTAAGTGAAAGAGCCCTTAAGAAAATTGAAAAGAAATATGGTGCAAAAGGATTTACAGATTACAGTGAATTACTTGAAAACCCTGAAATAGAAGCGGTCAGCGTATGTGTACCAACCACATTCCACCATGACGTGGTTATGGAAGCCATTAAAAATGGAAAACATGTCCTGGTTGAAAAGCCAATAGCTTTTACCGTGGAAGAGGCTGAAGAAATGATTGCTGCCGCTAAAGAGGCAGGAGTTCTGCTTGCAACAGGACATGTTGAGAGATTTAATCCTGCTGTTCAAAAAGCTAAAGAACTTATTGATGACGGAGTTATTGGAGACGTAGTATCCGCTTTTGCAAAAAGGGTCGGTCCACTCCCACCAAGAATAAAGGACGTTGGTGTTTCAATAGATTTAGCTATTCACGATTTAGACATTATGAACTATTTGTTTGAAGAGGAAGTAACCCAGGTTTACGGTACCATGAACTGCAGTTTTGACGACAGTGAATTTGAAGACCATGCAGAGATTATGGTCAACTTTGACAATGAGTCAACAGGTATCATTGAAGTAAACTGGTTAACACCATACAAACGTAGAGAACTGGAACTTACTGGTACTGCAGGAATCATATCAGTCGATTACATCAAACAGAGTATCGAAGTGTACGGTAAGTTTGCCCAAGATATTCAAATTAAACATGAAGAACCACTTAAAAGTGAGTTAAACTCCTTCTTAAATGCAGTAATGAATAATGAAGAGCCAGAAATAACTGGTGAAGACGGACTTAAAGCTCTTAAAATGGTTATTGCTGCAAATCGATCCTCCAAAGAACATAAGCCAATCAGATTTGAAGAACTCGAATAAGGTGATAATGTGAAACAAAAATTAATAGAAAAAGCTCAAGAACTCAGACAACACGGTTTTACTACCGGTGAAATAGCTGATGAACTCAATGTAAGTATGGACACCGCAAGATGGTTAACCCTTCAAAAAGCAGCTGAAGTGAAAGCTGAAGCACCAGTGGATTTTGCTATTAATTGGAAAAGTATTGGAGGAAACTCAACCCGTTTGAATTATGTTTCCGGTGCTTTAAGTGACATGGCATTATCACATGGAGATGTCGACACAGTTGTAGGTGTTGCAGTAAGTGGAATTCCATTTGCAACCGTAATGTCTGATCTGATTGAAGACATGAGCGGTTTAGATACCTCACTGGCAATATTCCACCCTCACAAACACAGAAAAGATGCCGATGAAAGTGATGACGAAGGTACAATCAGTACCAACTTCGGCAGTGTTGAAGGCAAAAAAGTGGTAATCGTTGATGACGTAATTACCAGTGGAAAAACCGCAAAAGAAGTTATTCATACTGTAAAAGACTTAGGTGGAGAACCTACCTGCGTTACAGTATTGATTGATAAGGCAGGACTTTCAGAAATTGAAGGCATACCTGTTGAATCTTTAATTAAAGTAAGTAGATTATAATCTACTACATTTTTTCTTATTTTTTCGAACACCACACAATTTTTTCAAAAAGGATTAAAATGAATATTTTACTATTGCAAAATATGTCAATAATCCTTATTACAGCTGTAATAGTATTATTGATATTTAACAAACTAAAATTACCTACAATGATAGGGTTATTTATAACCGGAATTGTATTAGGATACGTAGTTAATGATACAAGTATCATATCCACATTTTCAGAGTTAGGTGTGATATTTTTACTGTTCATTATTGGACTTGAGTTTTCTGCAGAAAAATTCTCGGCAATCAAAAAGTATGCATTGATTGGAGGCATACTCCAGGTAGTGATTACTGCCGCCCTGATTTCAATATTGGGATTGGCTTTGAAACTTAGTTTAAACAGTGCGATATTTTTAGGACTGCTGGTTGCCTTTTCATCAACCGCTATTGTCATGAAGGTAATGCAGCAAAAACACATTACCCATTCAGTTCAGGGAAGGGTGAGCTTGGGTATCCTGATCTTCCAGGACATTGCGGTTATCATCGTTATTCTGATTACACCTCTTCTGGGAGGACAGGCCTTAGACCTGCATACATTACCCACATTACTGGTTAAGTTCATAGGACTAGGATTGATAATAATTGCCGGAGCAAAATGGTTTATACCATTAGCCCTAAGAGATGCGGCAAAAACTAAAAACCGAGATTTATTCGTGCTTTTGACATTATTCATCTGTATGGGTACAACATTTGCAACCAGCCTCATTGGAATCGGGCCGGAACTTGGAGCATTCATAGCGGGACTGCTCATTTCAAACACTGAATACTCCCATCAAACATTAGGTTATATCCAACCGTTTCAGGACGTTTTCATGAGCCTTTTCTTCATAAGTATAGGTCTAATGGTAAATCTGCATCTATTCTTATCAAACATATTTATCATCGTTGCGCTGACAATAATAATACTCCTGATTAATTTTGCTGCAACATTCATAACAGGAATGGCTCTGAAACTGCCTGTAAAAATATCAGTCAGCATTGCAATCCTCTTAAGCCAGATAGGGGAATTTTCATTTGTCCTTGCAAAAGAGGGTATGAAATATGGGCTTATGAACAATGAGTTTTTCAGCATATTTTTAGGAGTGAGCATACTCACCATGTCTGCAACCCCATTCCTAGAGAAACTGACTCCAAAAATCGTCAAGGAATTCGGTAAAATTTCCTACTTCAAAGTTGATGAGGAACTTAAAACATTGCCGGAAGAACTGGAGAGTCCAAAGGAAATCAAGGACCATGTTATTCTGGTTGGTATGGGACGTAACGGAAAGCAAATTGCAGAGGCATGTAAACAGTTCCATATTCCAATTCGCATTGTTGACATGAATCCCGTTATCGTTGAAAACCAGCAGGCTTTAGGTTTGCCAATAATTTATGGAAAGGCATCAAATGAAAGTGTATTAAAGGAACTAAACATCACTTCCGCACAGTGCATCGTCATTTCTGCCTCAACATATGAAGAGACAATGAAAACAATTGATGCCGCAAGGCGTCTGAATCCTGATATCCACATTATCGTGCGTACAAAATCCCTGAAAAGCATTGATGACGTTATTGGCGCCGGTGCAGATGAAGTCATACCTAAGGAATTCGAAACAAGTATACTTATGTTTACAAGAATAATGGATTACTACAATAAGGACATCGATGAGATTGCCGATGCCGTGAACGATTTGAGATCAGACAATTATGACGCATTCCGAACCGTTACTTCCGAGGACATTTCAACCTATCTAAACTACAAGTATACCGATTTGGAAATCGACTCCCTTAGAGTGGATGAAAATGCACATATTGATGATTTTCCTTTTAAAGAAAATAATTTGAAAGTAACTGGAGTTGTCAGGGGAAAAGACACATTCATTGAAATCAAACCGGATTTTAAATTCTTTGAAGACGATTTAATACTGTTTATCGGACATAGGGAAAACATTAATAACTTCTTTAACTCAATTTAATTACAGGTGATATGATGTTTATTACAGTGATGGCATTTAACAATTTTCATGGAGACAAACCGCTTAAACTGGGCGGAATCATAAAATTAGTAAAGGAACCAGACAACAAGCATGATACAGAAGCGATAGCCTGTGAAATGAGATATTTTGGAAAAATAGGCTACGTTGCAAACAGTACCAATACTGTCATTAAAGGATGCATGAGTTCCGGAAGAGTTTTTGACAAAATCACAGATGAATATTATGCCAAAATTAAATTCATCACAGGCAGTACAGTAATTGCCAAAATATTATCAGCAGATGAATTTATAAAGGAAATTGAAAATCCTGAAAGTGATGTTCACTACCTAAGTGAAAATCCTTCAAAAATAGATATCGAATACATTAAAAATCATTACATACCAGATGATGAAAATGATGAGTCTTGATAATGACATTGAGCTTTTAGCACCGCAGGTGCATGAAAACTTAGCAGTTATTCCTTTAAAAACACAAAGGTCATACATTGATATGCTGACCCTTAAAAAGGGCATGGAACTGGGATTGGTTGAAGTCAAGGAATGTGAAACATCCCAGGTAAACACAGTAATCGTTAAAAACAATGCAGTTGCACCACTGATTCTGATTGACGGTGAAGAGATAATCGGTGGTGACCAGAATCGTATCATCAATTCAACCATTCTACTCGAGGCAAACAGTGAAATGGCAGTCCCTGTAAGCTGCACAGAAAAGGGAAGATGGGCCTACAAAAGCGAGTTCAAGCAATCAGAATATATGGCAAACTACAATACCAGAAAAGCAAAAAGGTATGCTGAAAAAACCAGTCAACATACACAGGACGTAATCTGGTCATCAATCAACCAGCTTGAAGTTGAAAACAGCTTCGCATCACCTACAAGTGCAATGGAAGAGAGTTACGAGAACTTAAAAAGCACCCATGAATCAATAATCCATGAATTTGAAGTTGAAAGTGAACAGAACGGTGTTTTAATTATATTAAATGGGGAAATTCAAGGTTTTGAAATATTTCTAAATCCTGAAATCTATAGGGAATTTCACAAGAAAATCCTAAAAAGCTACATTATAGATTCAAAAATTGAAAACAACACATTTGCGGTAAATGTTGATGAAGCAAAAGACATAATTTCAAAAACATTCACCTCATCATATGAAAAAAGGGAAAACCTTGGTCTTGAGGAGATCTTTGAATTTGAAAATGATGACGGCATCGGCACAGTATATGCATATCAAAATAAGATCATACACATGTCCTATTTTCAAAAACTAAAAAAAGAGATTGAGGATGAAATCGACGAAGGCATCTCACTTGAATCTGATACCTAATTCATCCATCATTTTTTCAATTTTTATATCCAGTTCATTGATGTTTGAGTCAATTTCCTGCTTTTCAGCCACCAAATCATCAAGAGATATGAACTCACCGTCAAATGTATCCACATAACGTGAAACTGACAGATTGAACTGATTGTTTTCTATTTCATCAATGGAAATCAGATTGGAATATTTATCAATGCTTAACTTGTTTAAAAATACATTTTCCATTTTGGAAAGAGTTTCATCATCCAGAACCAGATTTTTTCTAAATAAACCAGGATAGGTCAGTCTGCTGCGCTGTGTTTCATAGTCTGATGACATGTCTATGAACAGAACATCACTATTTTGCCTGTTTTTCTTAAATACCATGACTACTTCAGGTCGTGAGCGTGAAAACTCATTTGGAACACGGATAACTGTATCGATATAATTCTTCTCTAATGTAAGATATTTCCTCAATATTTCAAGTGATGGTTTAAACAGGAAATTTTCTGAAATGCAGATAGTCATGATTCCATCGTTTTTAAGTGCTTCAATCAGATTAATCAGGAATAGAAACTCACTGTCCTGAAGTGATTCATATTGGCCTTTGAAATTGGAATTGGAATCATCTTCAAAGCCTATTTCTTCAACAAGATTTTCCAATGCCTGATTCAATTTGAGATTCTGTTTGAAAGAGTCCTCAGTTATATCCAATTTTTCAAGCAATAGATTTTCCACTTCACTGCGCTTGTTTCTTTTTGCAATTTCCATACTTTGATTGAAATTGGAAGTGTGATAGTTTTTTATTGAAATTGGAATTCTGGACAATATCGCATCAAAAGATCTTCCATTGAAATCGATTGAATCAAATGCATCTTCCCTTTTTAAAAAGACATTGTTTAGAGAAAAATTGCTGATAAAGAATTTTACAACATTGTAAACATAATTTATATTGTGAGAGTCCTTACCGTAGCAGTATCTCAATTCATATCCAATTTCCTCACGTAACTTCATTAGAGTGTCTCCATTTTTAATAAATGGATCATAAGCTGAATCAATGGACTTTTTCTCACAAACCACCAGTTTGGACAAAATTTGCGTAATCAATTCGGGATTTGAATTGACATGGACAAATCGTGAAGCTGAAACTATATCGAACACGTCTTCAAATGGAAACTCATCTCCAGTGACCTCCAGTCTTGAAATCAGCACGATTATTTCACACAAATCATTAACCTGTGAATCGTTTAATTGAGATATATCAATGCCCTCACGAATGATATTGAAAAAATCCTTGAAATATTTTAGATTATGATATTCTGAGTTGAATATGATATTTCTTGGAAAAACTCCTAAAAATTCTTCTAAAAATCTGCGCTTTGAGGTTTTGCTGTTAACTAATTCATCAATGAAAGCATCAGATTTTTTTATAAAAAAACCATTCATGTGCAGTGAATCAAACAGCAGCTGTTCGTAAGAGATTTTATTCCTGTAAGCCTCATCAATGGTCAGTTCCTTGTCCTTTAGTTCATCCATTAAAAAATCTTTTATAGAATCTGAGCAGTATTTGTAAAAGAATGCATAAAGAACGGCATAATTGGTGTTAAAATGGGATTCTGCCATTCTTAATTTGGACATGATGCGTTTTAAAATCTTATAATTTACAGGTTTTTTAGCAATCATCGTCTTCACCCCATAAATCATTTAAGATTGCTTCCTTAAGATGCCTGTCATAATCAACCTGGCGCAAATCTTCCATTATCTTTTCATCAATGGTGTTTAAAAGTTCCCCGTATTTGACTTGTGTTTTAAAATCAGGAACAGTAAGCATGAGCTGTTTTATTTCTTTAAGGGAAGTGTGCGGCATCTTACCGCTACCTCCCATTATATGGAGTTGTTTTTGAATATGAGCATTTGCAAGTAAATGAGTGATAAATTCCGGATCGTATCCATTTTTAAGCCTGATTATTGCGATTCTGTCACTTATCAGGAGATCCTTATCCTTTACACAGACCACCTCATAGGGATGGGTCATCTTCATCAGTATGTCATTTTCCTGTGTAAAATATCTTTCCTTAATATCGTGTTTAAGAGAGATTTCTTCAAAATCAGATAGTTTTCCATCTCCACTAAAGGATCTTTGAACTATGATTTTGAATTTATCCCCGTCATCATTCAGGTATCTCCTATAGGACAAGCCTGATATGATTTCCGCTATTTCTTCTAACATCACTTTTTGCATTTTAATCCCTTTCAAAGAAAGTTATTATTAATAATGGTGGTTGAATGAGCATTAGTTTTGGTGGTGAGCCAAAACTAAGCTATTGGTAAAGGCCTGCTACATCATCGAGCAGTGGTGTTTCATCAGGAACTTCTGATGGGTCGATTTTTTCTGCAGAAACGCCTCCAATGACGCCAACACTTTGAATGTTGTCCTTTAAAACTGCTGTGGAGGTGATTCCAGGTCCTTGTGGTGAAAGGACAAATAAATCCAGGAACACTTCATCTTCACCTACAATGAATGCAGGTTCGATTGATTCAGCAGATTTGGTTTGGACCTTAATCAAGATGTGTTTTGCTTCATTGTCATCTTCAATACCAATCTCTTTTCTTATAGTTTCGTCTAAATTTTTTACTTTTTCGCTCCAATTAATATTTGAGTTCATATCATTACCTCTTTTACTTTTTTTATATATCACCTTAAAATACAATGGTGTGGATTTGATTGATGCATTTTATGAAAAGTTATGCACTTTGTAATATAACATTAATTTTCATAGTATATAAACTTAACTGTTTAATGTATATTTTTTTGAAAATTACAGTTTTTTGGACTGCAATATAGTATTATAATTAGGATATATATAAAGTTTTTGTATTTTTTGAAAAAATACACAAAAATGAAAATGCATAGAAGCACAAATACACAAAGATTTATATTCTTTCAAACCCTATTTAGTTTATGGAAGTTAGAAAAAATTGTTGAATAACAATTTTACAATGTTTAAACCAAATATATACAAAAAAAGCATTACCAATGTAAACACCAAAAATACAAATGATTTATAACTTCCTAAATTAAGAAGTGAAAAAATGAGTGGAAGAGACATCAACAATATTGTTGAAATTATGAAAAAGGACTTTAAGGCAGCAATTTCAAATCCGATTGTTATAATCGTATTGCTTGTCATAATAATCCTGCCTTCCCTTTACGCTCTTATTAATATCCAGGCATGTTGGAACCCATATGAAAATACAAACGAAGTCCAGTTTGCAATAGCAAACCTTGACGAGGGAGCTTCATATGAGAATACAACACTGAATGTCGGAAACGAATTGGTTAAGGAACTGAAAAACAATGACAAGTTTGACTGGGTTTTTGTTACTGAAGATGAACTCCGGCAGGGCGTTCATGATGGAAAGTACTATGCGGGAATAGTAATACCAAAGGATTTAAGTAAAGATGTGACCTCAATTACAAGCGACAATCCAAAATCCGCAAAATTAAATTATATTGTAAACATCAAGGCAAATCCGGTAGCAAATAAATTAACTGACAGTGCTGCAAATGCCGTTTATACTACAATGAATGCAAAAATTGTTGAATTCATCAATTTGGCGGCATATGGCAGGTTAGGTGAACTGCAGGAAGGACTGGCTTCCGGAGCAGGTCAGCTTTCAAGTGGAGCAGGCCAACTATCCAGCGGAGCCGCACAGGTGTCTTCCGGTGCTAGTCAAGTATCTTCAGGAGTTGGAGATTTGAATGATGGGGCAGACAAGGTAAAATCCGGTGCATCACAAGTTAACAGTGGTGCCGATAAGGTTAAATCCGGTTCAAAAGCGGTTGATGACGGTGCAAGTAAAGTGTCTTCATCTGCGGACCAGATAAAATCCGGTTCCCAACAAGTCCAAAAGGGAGCAAGTGATCTGGAATCAAAGGCCAATCCATCTGTACTGCCAAGTCCAGTTAAAGAAGTTGTTGAGGGATCAGTGCAGCTTGCCAATTCAAGTTCACAACTGGCCGGAGGGTCAAGTGATTTGGCATCAGGTTCAGTGGAGCTTGCAAGCAGCTCATCAAAACTGGCAAATGGAGCAGGAGATGTTGCAAGTGGAGCCAATGATGTGGCAAATGGTGCAAGTGACCTTGCAGACGGTTCAGCAGAATTGGCCAAAGGTGCATTAAGCCTTGCAGCAGGTTCCGAACTGTTATCAAACTCAGCGGCACAGGCATTGTTTTCCGCAGCAAGTGCACTGTACGGAGCATCATCTTCACTATCCCAGGTAACCGGCGTTAACGAGTCTCAAGTTGGAGATTATATCTACTCTCCAATCCAACTGGAACGTGATGAAGTGTATCCTGTTGATGATTACGGATCAAATGTTGCTCCATTTTACATTGTACTATCAATGTGGGTTGGTGCAGTAATAACCTGCGTAATGCTCAGGCCAGGAACAAGTACCAATACCAAATACTCCCCACTGGAAATGTATTTCGGTAAATTATTGTTATTTGTAATAATGAGCTTACTTCAGGCTGCAGTTACTATCATAGGATTATTCATATTGGGAGTTGAAATAGTGAATCCTTTAACGTTCATATTTTCTGCGGCGCTGGTATCGGTTACATTCATGGTTCTGATGTACTCCCTAGTTTCCGCACTGGGACATGTCGGAAAGGGTATTGGAGTTATCCTTTTGGTACTTCAAATTTCCGGAACAGGAGGAATATATCCTATTCAGATTATGGACAACCTATTCCAATGGCTTTATCCATTTTTACCGATGACCTATGCAATTAATCTAATCAGGGAAGCACAACTAGGATTGGTATGGTCCAATTATCTGCCTTCATTGGCAATTTTAATTGCAATAAGCATCATAACCATCATAGTTGCAGTCATCATTAAAGAAAAAGCGGATGATGCATCCCATTACTTCGAAGAGCGTTTGGAAAAAACAGGTTTATTTTAAAGGGATTGAATCTTAAATCCTAAAGTCTAAATTAAAAAAATAGTAAAGTTGAGACAATTATGCCTCAGCTTTTTTCTTTTTATCTTTTTTATCTACAATTACCATCTTTTGTTCTTCTTCGTCAACTTCCATGACAATTGGATCAGCTTCCAAAGCTCCAGGGTCTTTTTCTACACATTCATTGATTTTTGATTGAATTGCTCCAATATCTTCTGTGTCAATCAAGTCAACAATTTCTAATTGTTGCTGGAATCTTTCAACACCCTCAAGAGGAACGTTTTCAACAAATGGAATCGCACCTGTAGCTCCGATGATTTTCTTCTTGTCGGGATCTGCTCCATTTTCATGCAATGCCTTGAAACTTTGACCGGTGATGTGACCTTGAACTTCAGCACCAGCCAGAATTAAGAATCTAATGTTCGGATTAGATATTATATTTGCAACTACCTTTTCAATTCCGAGATTTTCTGTCTTACATGGTCCTGCAATAGCCGCTCCAGATAATTCGGCTTCAATATGGGAAGCAAGAGTAGTTACTGCTACTGGACTTTCAGGATCTCCTACAATATAGTCTCCACTGATTACTGGCCAACCATCTGCAGGAGCTTTTTTATCAGCCATTTTGATTATCCTCCTAATTTAATGATTGTAAATATATTTGAATATAATTAAATACTTTTTGATTAATAGTAAAGTTCTGAAGGCTTGCCAATGTATTCGAAATCATCCTTATTTTCAAGGTATTTGACACCAATCACTTTTCCGTCAGGGAATTTTGTCACAACACTCATTCCATCGTTGACATCAATGAGAATCAATTTTGTATTCTTTTCTCCTTCAGCCTCTATTTTAATGATATCATCATTTTGAAGAAGTTCGGCATCCTCAAAATCATTGCTGATATCTGTTGAATACCAGTGCTGAGGCAATTTAACTCTTATATCTAAACCATCTAACAAATCTTTAACATGCATAATTTTTCCCCCATATTATCTATATAAAAATTTATTTGAAATGCTTATAAACATTTTGTAACTTGTTAAGGGTTAAAAGTAACTAAACTAGAAAATGTATCTTATTTTTATCAATGTCATCTATGCTGTGAGCCTTAGGAATATTATCCGAATGGCCCAAAGCAAGAATACCCACAATTCTGTAGTGATCGTCAATTTTCAGGATATCCCGAACAATCTCTTCTGAATCCCTGCCATCCTTACTTCGCAAGTGTATTTGAACCCAGCAGCTTCCAAGATCCAACTCAGTTGCCATCAGATGCATATGGGTAAGAGCAATGGAGGAATCCTCAATCCAAGTATCTGCAATCATAGTGTCTGCCACCACAACAATGGCCTTATCAGCACCTCTGATTAAATCCGCACCATGGTCTTTAGATTTTGAAAGTTCATCCAATGTTTCCTTTCTTTCTACCACCATGAAATTGCAGGGTTTTCTGTTCATGCTTGTCGGTGCAAGCAACGCCGCCTGCAGAATCTTATCCAGTTCATCTTTGGTTATCGGCTCATCGTTGAATTTCCTTGTACTTCTTCTTTTAAGCATCACATCAATTAGTTCCATGACAATATTTTTAGAAAATTGAGTAATTATATATTGTGATATAGATTACCTAAAATTAAAAATTAGAAATTATTCAACAAATTCAAATAATTAATAGTATACTGAATTAAAATATCATGGACAATAGAAATAGCATTTTAATTAATCGAAAATTGAATTAAAGTGATGGAAAAAATTGAGTGGCAGATGAAATTATAACTGGTTATAATATTCATCGCTTACAGGTTCCAGCCATTCGTTAGAGGTTTCCTCACCAGGTACCTCAACGGAAATATGGCTAAACCATGAGTCCTTTTGAGCACCGTGCCAATGTTTAACGTTAGGAGGAATTTCAACGACGACACCAGGCTTCAATTCCTGAACCTCACTTCCCTCCTCTTGGTAGAAACCTTTACCCGCAACACAAATCAAGAGCTGTCCACCGCCTTTTTTAGCATGATGAATATGCCAATTGTTTCTGCAGCCCGGTTCAAATGTCACATTGGCCACAAACAAAAGATTATCCTCCATATCCACCAACGGATTTAAAAATGACTTGCCTGTAAAATATTCATCAAACATTTCGTTGAATTCACCTTTTCCAAATATATTCTCATCATCAAAACTTGACATAATATCACACATACTGTTGCGATTTGCAACAATCAATCTTGTATAAAAAAATTTCAGAGTTGCGGCAGTGCAAACTCTGAAATTAAAATTTTTCACGACTTGTTAATCAGTCACTTTAATAATATTACTTTCATCATTTATAAAGTAAATGGTTTTAAAAAATAATCAGAAAAAATTAAAATAATACAGAAATCACTAAAATTGAAACGGGAAAAATAGATTTAATTTACTGAAAATTTAAATGACAATTATCACCAAATATAAATTTAAAGATTATGTAACAGTCAAATTTGAAAAAAAATAACAATCCTCCCCATTTAAAATCTTAAAAATTGTAAAAAATATCCAAAAATTGGATTGAATAATTATTACCTGACCATTCACAAAATCGACCATTTAAAAAAAATTGAATTTTTACAAGTTAAAAACAATATTGATAACACTTTATTTTCTCTATAAGTTCCCAACAATATTGTAATCAATAAAAACATAACTTTAAAAGCAATAAGAAAAATACCAACCTATTACAAAACGAATTGGTGAAAAATATGGAGAATAAAACAGATACTAATATTGAAAATATAAGACGAATGAATGAAATTGCACGAATCTATGATGCAACAAGGCAAAGGGAAAAATCTGAAATGTATCACAGAGCCATACTAAATCTCTGTGATGAAACACCAAAAAGCGAGACCGCCCTACAGTACAAAATCCATTCACTCAACTGTTTGAATAAACCATACAAATCCCTAGAAACCACAGGAGAACTATTAAACCTAAACCCAAATAACCTTATGGCATTAATCAACATTGCGAATTTCCTTAAAGGAGGATCAAATGTTTAAAAAATCAAAAATCACCAAAATCATTGAAAAGGGAAACCAGCATTATGAAAAAGGTGAACTGATTGATGCAAAAAAGATGTACCTGAAGGGCCTAGCGATGGAACCTGACAATATTGTGATTATTAATAATCTCGCCGAAATCCATAGCCGTTTAGGTGACGATTCCAAAACAAAAGGATACAGCAAAATTCTTTTAAAAAATTGCAACAAGCTTTTGAGCCACAAAAAGACAAAGGAACTTCTGATTATCAAGGCAATGCACTATTATATCTTGAAAAGGGCAATGAGATAAACGAAGTTCTGGACGAAATACTTAAAATCGACCCTGACAACATGACCGCCCTCTTTCACAAATCCCACCATCTGGAAAAAAACAGACAACACCGGGAAGCATTAAAATACAATGAAAGAATCCTAAAAAAGTATCCATATGACATCATTGCACTCCTTTCAAAGGGCCGAAATCTCGTTGAGCTAAACGAATTTGACGAAGCGGAAGTGTGCTATAACATCATCCTTGAAATAGATCCTAAAAACAAGGCGGCAATAAATCTTAAATCGACATTATTTAAAAAGAAGAACAATTGGACAATAACTGCCCATGATCTGATGTTCAAGGCCATCGAAAACTTTGAAAGGGAGCATTTCAGCACATCGGAAACCTATTTCAAACAGGCAATCGAGATGAATCCGAATTTCGATGAAATCTGGTTTGCTCAGGGAGAGCTTTTCATCCGAACGGGAAAAATAAACAAGGCCATAGAATCATTTGAAAAGGCATTCGAAATCAATCCGACAAGCGGCGGAATAAAAGATAAAAAGAAGTTATTCAAATTGTTAAATTTCATGAAAAAAGTAAATACATTATTAGGATATGAAAAATAGTCATATCCTATAATTTAAATCCGGTACCGATGAATTGGGCAACGTCACGGCCAGTGTCATCGGAAATGTCAACATTAATTATTGAGGAGGTTCTTCCGTTTTTTCTGCAGGTTGCCTTTGCAATCAGCTTTTCACCCTTAGGAGCGGATAAATAGTGAATATCAACCTGTTGAGCAACAGTCAACTGATGAATCTGGTTTGACAGAACCGCAAAGGTAAAATCTGCCAATGTAAACATTACACCACCCATAACTCCACCATAGGCGTTTTTGTGGTCATCTGTAATCTCAAGTGAGCAGATCGCTTCGTCTTCTGTCAGCTCATCCAATGTCACTCCAGTCATTACCGCATATTTGTCTTTGTAAAAGAATTCTCTTGCACTTTCGATATCTTCAAAATTTGCCATAAATATCTACCTAATATTAATTAGTTGTTCATCTATTATAAGTTTTTGAACAATTTTTTCAAAATTACAGTGTTCGTTTATTCCTTCTCATTTCGGCAAGTCTTTCAAAGTCCCCATGCTCAATCTCATTGGCCAATGTGGAAACTATACTGTCCTTTCTTTCAAGGAAATTAGGGCCTGACAAACTTGCGGAAACTGTATGATGTGTGATGAATGAACAGTCACATGTCAAATGTTCCACAAATGTTTTTAACTCAACAAGCATTTCCTTTTCACTGAGTGGTGTGAATTCACCCCTTTGAGCCTCCTCCAATAGAGGAGTTCCAGGAAACAGGGCCAAACCTCCAGTTCCAACAAGCATCGGGTCGCACTGGCTGAATATTTCAGCCGAATTGACTGCATGGTCATGGCTGTGTTCACGACCCGCAACACCATTTAAAAAACTCATCCAGAAATCGATTCCTGCATCCGTCAATTTCCCGCATTGCTCGATGATGTCTTCGGAAGCATATCCCTTATTTACCCTTTCAAGTGTCCAGTCATCACCGCTTTCAACACCCAGAGAGATTTCCCTTAAACCCAATTCCTTCAGATGTTCAAGTTCCTCAACGCTTTTATTTTTTAAATCAGACACCCTGGTTGCAGCATAGACATATTCCATTTCCGGCAAATACTCATTAATCTTTTCAAGTATTGGCCTTAACTTGTTATAAGTCATGACCAATGGGTTTGCTGACAATAGCTGAATGGTTTTTGAATGAGGGGCCACCTGAGCCAATTCCTTCAAGTCCTCCCCTATGATTTCCATTGAATGAGGTCTGAACCTTACATCCTTATACATTGTGCAGAACTTGCATCTGTTATGGGTACATCCCTGTGTAACCTGCAACAGAGGAAAGGTCGGCCAATAAGGATTTCTATATACTGGATCTGTAAAATGCATAATTATCACCTAATGTTTTTTAATGAATTCCTTTACCGCTTGCGCAACTTCATGAGGCATCTGCCTCCAAAGCGCATGAGTGGTGTTTGGAAAATCATCTTCAAGTACAAATATATCCTGAACGTTTTCTTTAATGTACTTGACTGCCTCAATTGAATACAACGGATTGTCAGGCATCAAATACAGGAAAGGTACTGTTATCTTTGACATTGCCGGACGCTGGTCCTGTCTGAAAAGGGAATACCAAAAACTTGCCATTGTAAACGGATTTATGGATTCGGCATAAAGTTTAGCCAGTTCATCCTGTTTTTCGGGAGGCAAATCTTTAAGGGCAGGGTCCATGATATTTTTTGTGATGTGAAATGCCGCTTTTCCGACATCATCATACATCCTGTCAAAGTCCCTCATGAAATCCTCATCACTCCATTTGCCCTGCGCAATGCCACCTTTCCAACCGTCATTTCTCATGTATGGGGACATGTCAGAGGCAACAATTCTTTTAAGGTTTTTGCATCCGAATTGATTAACATAACTGTAGATTGTGGCGGCACCCATGGAGTGGCCGATTACAGTCACATCATCAAGATTAAGGGATTCTATGATGCATTTCAAATCCCGACCCAATCTTTTGATGTTCATATGCACGGTTGACTTGTCGGAATCCCCATGACCTCTCTGGTCATAGGTTATGACCCGATATTCATCCCTGAATTCATCATAAAAATCCATATTATTCAAACGGTTGGAGTTAAGGCCATGTGCGAATATCAGTGCTTCACCTTCACCCTCATCATCAAGGCACAGTCTTATCCCATCGTCCACTGTCAAAAATTCCATACTTTAAGTTTATATCTTGTCTAAAAAATACTTTAGGAAATCTTTTAAAAGTCAAAGGCCAACATAAATACATGAGCGAATTAACATTTAAGATAGCCGAAAGAAATGATTCCGGTTTGATTCTGGAATACATCAAAAAGCTTGCAGATTATGAGCATCGCCTGGATGAAGTCATTGCAACCGAGAAAGATATTGAAAAATGGGTTTTTGATGAAAAGCAGGCGGAAGTGATTTTTGCACTTCTTGACGGAGATGTTATCGGTTTTGCACTTTACTTTTTAAGCTTTTCAACCTATATCGGCAATGTCAATATGCATTTGGAGGACCTTTTCATTGAGCCGGAATATCGCGGTAACGGCTACGGCAAGGCTCTTTTAAGGGAACTTGGAAAGATTGTTCTAGACCGTGGCTATGGTCGCTTTGAATGGACATGCCTTTCATGGAACAAGCCAAGCATTGACTTTTACTTAAGCATTGGAGCCGAGATGAAGGATTGGGAACTCTTCCATTTTAAGGGTGAAGCCCTCGAAAAATTCGTCAATGAACAATAATACTTAACAATCGTTATATTTATATACTAGTTTTTAGAACATAATTGTATCGAACAATACTAGTGAAAACCATGGACAAAAAAACAGGACTATTTTCAAATGCAGTAATATGGTTTGGAACAGCAATATCAGTATCCGAAATAGAAGCGGGAATAGGAATCGGAGCTGCATCATCACTAAACTCTCTATGGGTGCCCCTGGTACTTGGCCACATTTTGGGAGGAATCCTGCTATTTCTAATCGGATACATCGGAGCATCCGTCAGGCAAAACGCAATGGAGGTCACCTCAACAACCTACGGCAAATACGGAGCCAAGTTCTTTGCAATACTTAATGTGATGCAACTGGTTGCCTGGGTGGCCGTTTTGAACGCACAGGGCGCAACGGCACTAGCCAGTTTAAACCTGCCAATCTCATTTCCAATAACCTGCATAATGCTCGCCGCACTGATAGCATTATGGGTATATCTGGGCCTTCAGAGAGTATCAAAAATAACAACAGTAGTGATGACAATCCTTACGGCACTGCTCATAATAATTTCATTCCGCTTTTTGGGATTCGGTTCAAATGCAGCAGGCACACTAACCAGCAATTCCCTAGGATTCTGGAACATCTTTGAAATCTCAATAGCCATGCCGATTTCATGGCTTCCTGTAATTTCAGACTATACAAAGGATGTTGAAAAGCCTGTAAAGGCAACATTAGTATCCGCAATAGCATACAGCCTTGCAAGTCTCTGGATGTACTTTATAGGAATAGAAATTGCAAACATCGGAGCAAACTACACAATTGCACAGGCAATTCTGCTTGCAAATCTCGGAACAATCGGAATAATCATTGTAGTACTGTCAACAGTGACAACAAACTTTGTTGCGGCAAATTCCGCAGGAGAGTCATCAAAGGTAATCTACAACAAACTGAATCCGAAAGTCATAGGTGTAATCGTAAGTGCTTTAAGTGCAATTTTGGCAATTTCCGGAATAATGGACCACTACATTGATTTTCTCTATCTGATAGCTTCAGTGTTCGCCCCAATGGCTGCGGTACTGCTTGTAAACTATTACATTACAAAGGAAAATAATGAGGACAAAAACATAATGTACTGGAACATGTTTTCATGGCTGGCCGGTTTTATCGTTTATAATCTGACCGTCAGTCTGGACTCAATATTCTTAGGTCCCACACTGCTTGCAGTTATCGTGTCAGCGGCGCTTGCCTATGTTCCGGCATTAAGTAAAAGGTTTCATAAATAGCCTTCACTTTCAAAGTGTTGCTTAACTTTATCATAGAACTCCTGAGATGAAAAATCGAAATCCTGATTGAAGGATTTGTATGCCAACTCCGAATCCTTCTTTAAATCAAATTCAAAATCCGGACATTTGGTGAAAAATTCCTTAAAGGAGGTTATGGAATCCGGAAGCAAAGAAACCTCATCAAATGAAACCTTCTCTATAATCATTTTCAGAGCCATTGAAAGTACAGAAAACTGAAGGGAGGTTGCATAGGCATCATAATACCTTTCATAATCCATATTCACATTGAAATAGATCATGAAATTCATCAGAACATGTGAAAGCCATATTATGGAGTTTGGCTCGAACTTGTCCAGCTGCAAATCAGTGAACTTGAAAATAAGACTTTCCAGGTCTTTTTGAGAGTTATCCTCACAATATACTGCAAACTCCTCAAAGGAGTAGTTGGTCAAATATTTCTTGTAGGCTTCCTTAATCTCCTCATCACAAGGATATTTTTCTATTTTTTTCAAATCTTTTTTCCTTAACACTTTCGGATAATTCAACATTTCATTAACTCACAGAATTGATTAAAAGTAATTATCTAATAATCTATAAGTACTCATTAAAATTTTTTTACAAAAAAAGTAAATAAAAATGTGAAAACAACCCTATAACTAAATAGGGTCATTTATCACATCTAATTTTGTCATACATTTTATTGAAATCAAATTTCAAATAAAAAGGCATATGTCCCACCCGCCTAACCCTAAAAGATAATGAAAAAAACTTTTCATTATACTTGTGTTAACCAATCATTTGAATATGCACATTGTCTCATCCCGGTTCATGTCATGATACAGTTCGGACTTATCCTTATCAAAGTCGACTACATGCACCATTTCATAGATTTCCTCTCCCAAATTAGGATTTATATCCTTCAGTATGTTCGGACGGTCAAAGAGCATGTCTTTGTTGAATTCCAGTCTTTTCTCGTTTTCAAATAATGCACCGTAATATATTTCAGCCTCAACCAAATCCTGGAACATGTGACTTCCAAAGGACAATTCAGGCATATATCCGATTTCACTATATGATTCCTCAATGATAGCATTGAAATGACTGATATCCGCAAATACCACAGGAATACCCAATTCAGGTGAAGAGGTACCTATTCTTCCCGGAACTATTAGAATAGCCGTTTTATCATTATCCTTCAAATAGGCATTAACATCACTGATGATTCTTGATATCGAGCTTTTCTGAGCATAAGGGTACTCGTAATACCTGTGAGGATCAACATAGCAGATCGTATCTATTTCGACTTTTCGTGACATTCCCATTGACGCCTCCTTGATATGGAAGAGTACATCTTCACCTTCAGGCATTTCAATCGATTCATTATTTGTTGAAACCTGAAGGGGACGGCACTGCAGAAGATTAATATTGAATGACTTGTCCTCACCTACATTGACCGTATACTCAATGTCAACAGGATAATCATATGCAGTTTCCAAAGTGTTTAGAATCAACTTCATGTCATCAATGAACTCCTGATTCTTGACAAGACCCTCACAGTTGACAAAGACGATTTCACGGCGTTGTCCACGGTCACGAAACATTCTTTCGGCTTCACGGTCATGTTCAACAAGAACATTTTTGGCATACCTTGGAACCACACTCAAACCGTCTTCAACAGGAACATCATGAAGACTAATGTTTTTCAGGTCAATGACATCCAGGTAGTGTTGTGAATATCTGTGTTTTTCCTTAATGTCCTTATTCATTGTCACTTCAGGCTTATCAAGATTTATGATTCTAGGATAATCCTTTTTGGTCCTGTCAACCGCCTTTGTACCAAGACCCATTACAAGTCTCAGCATTCCTTTGCTGTTGTCCATGTCCGGAAGCGGAGAATATGGACTGTATGAAAATCCAACACCCGCAGCTGTTGGGAAGAAGTAATCACCGCAATAGGATCCTGAAACCCTCTGAACCAGAAGCGCCATCTGTTCGTCCGTATCATCCAAACCGTTCAGTTTCCTATATTCCAAAGCAGAGATGTTCATTGTACTTGAATAGACAATTTTCACCGCTTCCTCAAAGGCCTCAAGACGCTCTTCAAGGCTTCCTCTGTTTACACAGAAAACAGATTCATATTTTCCGGCAAAAGCGTTACCGAAACCGTCTTCAAGAAAACTACTTGAACGGACAATGATAGGGTTTTGTCCAAAATAATCCAGTATCTGTATGAATCCCTTTTTGATTTCATCGGAAAAAACACCATTCTTAAGGGCTTCCTCCAGCTTTTTACCGTATTCATAATAGCCTTCAGGAGTTCTCTGATTTACCCTCAAATCCCACAGGTCATTTGAAACAATATAAGTATAGAACAAGTCTGAACCTATATAAAATGAATCATCCGGTTCAAAAGTTTCATTATATAGTTCAGGACAGTTCTTTTCAATGATTTTTCTTGCAAGAAGCATACCACAGGTCTTACCACCCACCAGTCCGCTTCCTATACGACGGTCATAAATTGTGAGATAATCTTCAAAGGTAAAGTATTCCTTGATTTTGGAAAGCATCCTCTCATCCTTGGTCATCATAAGCTCACAAATCTTATCGCATTCCTCATCAATATTTTTGCCCTCAGCATATTCCCGTCTGATTTGAAGCATGTATCGCTCCCAACTGTCCAGAGTTTGTCCGTTCTGATAGATTTCTGAATTGATGGTCTTGTAATATCTGCTGAGTTCCTGGCCATCCTGAAGCACCTTAACCGAACCGGTCTTCAGATTTAACTTATGTCCTAAAAACATGGTCTGGGAGTACCGGTTCCATACCTTCAATGGAGAGAAATAGACCTCATCAGGAGAATTGGAGTACACATTCAAGAACAGCTGTGTTGTTTCACGAATTTTGGCTATAGCATCATAAGAATGTCTTCCACGGATGATTGGGAAGTATGCTATGGTATCCAGCTGGAACAGAAATGGGCAGGTAACCTTAAAGAAATTACCCATCATCAAATCTGTTGACCATACCGCCTGAAGATCACTTAGGCAATCGAAAACATAAAATGCATCATACCCTTCCTTTTCAATGATTCTGTGAACTTCCAGAGTGAATGTTTCAAATTGATTATATGGATTCACCTTATAGATCTTAATCCCGTCACGCTCAATCATGGAAAACTCATTGTCAGGATTGTTTTCTTCAATCTCAAGCAATCTGAAATCTTCGTCAGTCATTTCTATCAGAGGATGATGATTAGCGAACCGAATGTAAATCAAGTTCCTGTTATCTTCCTTTGCCTGTTTAACATAAGGGTCAACAAAATAGGAAAACTCGTTTAAATTTGTAACATTCCACACTACATTGTCCCCTAAACGAATATTGTCTAAAGCCTTATCAAGACCGGGAATTCCTGATTTGGCCCTTTCAAACGCTACCATACTACTTTCTCCTAAAATTGTTTTAATTAACCTCTCACCATTGGCACACCAGTTAACTGTGAAGCCTCCATAGTCAAAGCAACAAGGTCCTGACGTTCAAGGTTTTCTATATCTGTATTACCTGCCTGCTGAGTCAGGAAGGTCACTTCCTGAGTCATGGCCTCAATATAATTTGCCACCTGCTGACCTTTTCTTATAGGGTCCAGTCTTCTTCTAAGCATTCTGTCCTGTGTTGCAATTCCTTTAGGACAAATGCCCTCGGAACATGACTGACAAACCTTACAACCTATTGAAATCAAAGCGGAAGTTGCAATGTATACTGCATCAGCACCTAAAGCAATAGCCTTTGCCACATCAGCACCGGACCTTATGCCTCCTGCCGCTACAAGACTGACCTCACTTCTAAGATTAATGTCCTTTAAAGCATCATCTGCCTTCACAATTGCCTCTATGGTAGGGATACCTGCATGTTCAGTAACCACTTCAGGTCCTGCACCGGTTCCTCCCTGCATTCCATCAACCACAATAATGTCTGCACCTGCCTTAGCTGCAATCTTGACATCCTGTTCCACCCTACCGGATGCAAATTTTACAATTATCGGAACTTTCCAGTCAGTGATTTCCCTTAACTGGTCGATTTTCATTCCCAGATCTTCAGGACCGACAATGTCCATGTGTCTTGCAGGACTTAAAGCTGAAGTACCTTCAGGAATATTACGAACACGGGCAACCTCTGCAGTCACCTTATGGGAAAGAAGGTGTCCTCCCATACCGGATTTTGCACCCTGACCTATTTTTATTTCAACAGCTTCGGCATTGTTAAGGTAACTTGCAGAAACACCAAAACGACCAGATGCATATTGTGCAATCAGCTTATCAGCATAATGACGCTCTTCGGGAAGCATTCCTCCCTCACCGGTGTTGGTGATTGTACCTACTTTACTGCTTCCAATTGCCAGTGCCATCTTTGCCTCTTTGCTTAATGCACCAAATGACATTGCCCCAATCATGATTGGAGTATCAATCTCAATTGGGTTTTCAGCAAACCTGTCACCAAGAACAACTGAAGTCTTGCAGGTTTCCCTGTAGGAATCAATAGGAGGTCTTGACACCTGTGCCGGAAGTAAACTCAAATCATCGAATGATGGAATTTTCCTTGTCAATCCGCAACCACGCACCTTATATGACCCGCTTTGGCTTTTACGTTTAATTTCAACCATTGTTGAATTTGACCATATTCCTCTTCCCTCATCTGCAAGAGGCCTGACGTATATTGCATGTGTGGGACACATCTCCTCACAGATTTTACATCCAACACAGTTTTCCTGATACAGTGGTAACGGCTCGTCATTGATTACCTCATAAACATCGTGAGGACAATTTGAATAGCAGCTGTAACAGTTTTTACATGCATCGTGTTTAGGATTGTCACATAAATACCAGCAGCAACCCGGCCTGTCATTACTCTGTTTACATATCTCAATCTTTCTTTCAACAGTAAATGACATTATTCCACCTCCCTTAATGCTTTAAATACCGGACAAACAGAATATTTTGTTCCTCCAGATTTAATAACCTCATCAATACCGTTGGTTATCTTTGCATAAGGTTTCCAGGCCAAATGATCATGCTTATCAACAATGAGCGCATCAGTTACGATTTTATTAGTGAGAAGATAATCGAGTAATGTGGTGACAATGGAACCGTCCTGACCCTGAGTATGTTTCAGGGATTTGACTGAAAGAACTTTAATGTAATCACCAATTACTTTTGAATTGTCATTTCTCAAATCTTTCGGTATGAATGTTCTTGGACAAACTGCAAAGCATGCATGACAGTCATCTGGACATTCTCCTTTCATTATTGGTTTTGTATCATCGATTTTTATCAGATTTTCAGGACATGCATACTCGCATGCTCCACACAGTACACATGCTCCAACATCGATGACGTTTGATTTCAAATCCAAGAAATGGGATTGGGAAATCTCACTTGCAATTGAATCATCGGATTTTTCCCTTTGATATAAAACAGGCCTTGCCAAAAACTCCCTTCTTTCAACATATTCAAGATTCTTGTTTATTTTACTCTCAGCAATTCTGTTTAACAGCTTGAATTGTGATTCGCTGAATTCTTTAGATTCAATGAATTCCTGCTTTAATGCTCCCTCAACGATTTCAGCGCCTTTTTTGCTTCTTACAATCAATGTGGACCATCCCTCTTCTGACCCGATTGACCCAATTGAAATGTCTGAGGTTTCAGAGGTTAACTCAACACATATATTGCAGTTTTTCCTGATTATCCTTTTGGCAACGGAAAGGGGAATTTTAACAGTTTGTTTGGTTTTCAGTGTTAAGTCCACAAATCCCTTTTCAATCCTGAATTTATCAATATCATCCATTGTCAAGTCATACTCCTTCAGGAGATTGACGAAGTATTTATATGAAAAGTTCTCCATACAAAACAGACCCAGTTTAACATCAATAGGGCTATCTGTATATGACTGTAGTTTGGATGCTGCCATAATCTCACATGGTGTTCCAACCATTGCTATTCTACGTTCACTCATTTTCACTAGCTCCTATTGCATATTAACGATTTTTTTGAAACTTGTATAATTCTCATCGGTTAGGTCAAAACCATATTCGGTTAAAATTTCTTTTAACTCATTCAAATCTTCGGGAGTGGTTTCTTGCATAACCGCATTTTTTCCTAAGCTTTTAACGTCTCCAAGAACAAATATTGTTCCTCTCATGATTGATTCACCAACATCATCGGTTACATCGCCCAGGATTATTAGTCTACCGCCCATCATGAGCAGCCCGGTCATATAACCACTGTTACCACCGATTATCACGGTTCCGCCTTTCATGATTCCCCCAGTTCTTGAACCGGTGTTTCCTTTAACAATTACGGTTCCGCCATAGATGCCCTGTCCTGCACCGTCACCTGCGGTACCTTCAATGATCAGTTCACCCTCAGTCATGTTGTCTCCGGCAAACCAGCCTGCATTACCTGTGATGTGTATTCTTGGACCATTAACCATTGTTCCAACAAAATAGCCTGCAGAACCGTTAATTTCAATATCAACATCTTCGCTTAAACCTGCACAGATATTATGCTCTGATTCTGGATTGTCAATAATGAGTTTATCATTAGAGATTGCATGTTGTTTTATGGTACGGTTTAACTCCTTTACATCCATTTCTTTAGCATCAATAACATATTCATCCATGAACAATCCCCCTATATTGTGTAAGCCCTTGTTTCGCCAGGAGCAATTTGTTCAATCTCATCTGAATCTGTAACATCATGCAATGCCATTTCCTCTGAAGCAACTGCAAAAATATCTTCAGTTTCCACCATTACCCCTGGCCTTAAACCAAGCTTGTCCTTTGCAATGCCTATACCGTTAGGTGTTCCCACCAATATTGAAAACGGTCCATCCAAATCGATCACTGCCTGCTCCAGTGCCTCTTCCAGTTTATATCCTTCATTAAGTTTGTCTGCCATATAATGAACGATGCACTCTGTATCGTTGAATGATTCAAAAGTATGGCCTTTGCGCTCTAGTGGATCCCTGATTTTCCAGTAGTTGGTGATTTGACCGTTATGGACAACAGTGATATCCGGAATAATATAGCTTTGATAAGGGTGTGCATGGTAGCGATCCACTCCGCTTTCGGTTGCAAAACGTGTATGTCCGATTCCATGTGTTCCCATCCTGCTTGAAACATCAAAACGTTGGGCGATGTCTTTTACTTTTCCAACATCCTTTATCATTTCAAAAGAATGGGAACCGTTGATGACCCTTACATTATCCAGCTCATCAATCTCCTCTATGCATGGTTTTAAAAGGGAATACTCATCCAATGCAATTTTACACTTATATACATCTGAATCCCCTACAGACTCAACTAGTTGCTCTTCAAATACCTGTGTAATCTGATTTAACAATGATTTTAAATTTTCTAATGTGCCTCTTTTCCTTTCAACTTGAATGTTTAACTGATAATAGTTATCAGGGAAATCTAAACTCCCATATAATGCATAACCTGCTGAATCCGGACCCCTGTGTTGTAATGATTCAAGCATTGAGGTTAATGATTCGCCTATCGGGTGAGTTTTTTTGTCCTTGTATATTACACCTGCTATTCCACACATTTTTTCTACACCTCCAAAATTGGGAATATCATCATATGCCTTTAATAATGATTAAAATTGTACCATATGCCATTTAATAAATAAAAATCTTGAAAAGTTATACTATATGCCTAATAAATTACATCATATGCCTTTTAAAAATATAATTTATAATTTCAAATAAGTTTCATCAATCTCTGAAAGTTTAAATTAATTGACGGTCAAATAAATGATTGACCGCCAATATACTCAAAGAAATAATCTAAACATTCAGGTACTCATCTCTTTCATAGTCGAATACCTGTATTCTGTAAGCATCCCATTCCGCTCTTTTGATATTGTAGAATTGATTGAATACTTTTTCTCCTAAAGCATCTTTAACTACTTCATCTTTCTCTAATGCATGGTATGCTTCCCAGAGACTTGTCGGTAAACTGTTTATTCCTTTTTCTGCAATTTCATCTTCAGAAAATGCAAAGAGGTTCTCTTCAGTAGGTTCACCAGGATCTATTTTATTGTCCATACCGTCCAATCCTGCTTCAAGAAGCACTGCAAATGCAAGGTATGGATTACATGATGGGTCAGCGGATCTGCATTCGATTCTTGTTCCTAATCCACGGGATGCAGGAATTCTTAGTAATGTTGACCTGTTTTTAAATCCGTAAGCAATGTAGCATGGTGCTTCATAACCTGGCACGAGACGTTTGTATGAGTTTACTGTTGGAGACAAGATTGATGATAATGCAGGAGCATGTTTTAATAATCCTCCAATGAAGTATAATGCTTCCTGTGAAATTTGAGTCTCAGTGTCTGGGTCGTAGAATATGTTTTCCCCATCTTTAAATAGACTTTGGTTACAGTGCATACCACTTCCGTTGATTCCAAGGAAAGGTTTTGGCATGAATGTTGCTTTGAAACCGAGGTTGTTGACTACAGCTTTTACTGCTTCTTTAAATGTAATTACTGCATCTGCTGTTTTTAATGCATCTGCATACTTGAAGTCCACTTCATGCTGACCTGCAGCCACTTCGTGGTGGCTTACTTCCACATCGAAGTCAAGTTTCTCTAAACCTAATACGATTTCCCTTCTGATATCGGTACCTTTGTCTAATGGTTCAACATCGAAGTATTCAGCCTCATCCGCAGGCACGTAATTGCCGTTTTCATCTTTTGTTATAATAAAAAATTCTGGTTCAGGACCCATGTTGAACTGGTATCCTCTTTTTTCTGCTAATTTTAATGATTTTTTAAGTATTCCCCTTGGGTCTCCATCATATGGTTTTCCTTCTGTTGTGAAAATGTCACAAATAAATCTACTAGTACCTTTTACTTCAGGTCTCCATGGTATTGTTGAAAAGGTGTCAATATCTGGTTTTGCCAGTAAGTCACTGTCGTTAATTGAAGCAAGTCCTGCAACGGATGATCCGTCAAATAATAATCCGTCATTTACTATGTCTTCAACGTCGTCTGCTTTTTTGAGTGGTACTGCCATGCTTTTCGGTAGTCCATGTAGGTCTGAAAATTGTAGTTTTAAAAATTTTATATCATTTTCATCGATTGTTTTTATAATTTGGTCTAATTTTTTGTCTTTTGTGGACATTTTTTCACATCCCTTTGAGTATTTTTTCCATTTTACTGAAAAATTGGAAAAATGGAAAACCATTTTGACTAAATTATTTCAATAAAATATTTAGTCGGAAGGAAGTTTCCTTCCTACTACTAAATATTGACAATAGAATATATAAATGTTTTGAAAAACATGGAAATATGTAGACTAATTTGAACGTTTACTATTATTATAGAAAAAATTATCAGATTAGTATAGAAAAGTACAAGTGAATCATTTAAAAAAAAATAGAATGATGAAACCCCCAATGAAAATCATCCTTTAATCTTAGTTAGAATTCCACTAAACAGAAGAATTACAACCATTATAATAATATATACCATCATTTCAAAAGTATTTATCTCAATAAATAGATTATATATTCCAATCAACCATATCATCATTAAAAAGCAAGGCAGGACATATTTAACTATGAGTTTCCAGGTTCTACCTATTTTGAATCGGCTGTTTTCATTGAGTTTAGCTATCAACAAATCAACATCATATAACCATGTGAAGATGATACATTGAATCACAATTAATAACATTATTCCAAACTCATTCACAAAAGTGTCAACAACATCAAGAAGATAACTGCTGATTCCTGTTGTAAAAATTAATGAAAGTGCACAGCCTATTACTGAAAGAAATGTTACGGTTTTCTTACGTGACCAATTCAATTTTTCTTCTGTTGAACTTACCATAGGTTCTATTATTCCAACGGCAGATGTGATTCCTGCAAACAATATTGCCAAAAACAGCAAGGGTGCCAAGACATGCCCTATCGAACCCATTACATTGAAAATTGTTGGGAAAACAATAAATATCAGTCCGGTACCCTCACTAACCAGCTGAACCATTGGAATTCCTGTTGTAGATGACATGAACCCCAAAATTGAAAATATTCCAAATGCAGTGAAAACCTCAAATGCCGAATTTGCAAAAACAACCAGCAGCACATTGTCGATTATCTTTGAGTCTTCAGGCAGGTAACTGGCATAAGTTAACGCAATTGCCTGACCCATACTCAATGAGAAAAGAATCTGGGAAAATGCCGCAAGCCAAATATTGATGTCGGTTAATTTGGTCCAGTCCGGTTGCAGCAATGCTTGAATGCCGACGCCGGCTCCAGGCAGAGTAAATGCATAGATTACAATTCCTGCCATGAGAACAAATAATGCAGGTATTAGAATCCTTGAAATTTTACCGATTCCCTCGTTTAAGTCCCTGTGAGATATGAACCATATAATCGCCCATATTACAAAAACTCCTATTGCAGTAGGAACTATGAAAGATCCCAAATTTGACAGATTGGAACTTCCACCAACGTTATTGACAAAATACAATGCGGAATCCATTGAAGCTTTTGCTAAAAAAGCCAGTGAACTTGGAGACATAAAATATTACATACACACTGCAGGCGCATCACCAAACCAGGCAAGCCCAGAACATATCATAAACCTTGATCTTGTTGCAACATCAGTTGCAATAGACATATTCGGAAAATACATGGCCAAAGGTGGTGCGGGACTCATCATATCAAGCCAAACCGGATACATGATGGACATTCCGGCAGAAATAGAAAATCAAATCGCATTAGCATCAACTGATGAGTTAAAAGATTTGGATTTCATTAAAAATGATGCAATGGTCAACTCAGGTGTTGCATATGTGGTTGCAAAAAGAGCAAACCATCTGAAAGTCAGAACCGCAGCCGCAACAACATGGGCAGACAGAGGCGCCAGGATAAACTCCATCTCACCTGGAATAATTGTCACTCCACTTGCTTATGATGAATTTGCATCAGCAGGAGATGCATATCAGGAAATGATCAATTCTTCCCCTGCAAAAAGAGTGGGAACATCAGAAGAAATTGCAAGAGCCGCAGAATTCCTATTAAATGATGATTCATCATTCATTACCGGAATTGACTTATTGGTTGATGGTGGAGTAATAGCTTCACTGTCAAGCGGAAGATACTCATTAGAACTTCAATAGATTTAAAAAATAACATTGACCGTCAGGTTGATGTTAATTTACACTTTTTCTTTTTAAAATTAAATAAAAAATTCTTTAATTATAGCAAGTATCTGAAAAAAATAAGAATTTGCTAATAATTATATAACTAATTATTAGCCGTTAAAACTAAAAGAAACAAGGAAATCTATACGATTCCTTGTGCGTTCATTGCGTCAACTACTTTCTTGAATCCTGCGATGTTAGCTCCTGCAACATAGTTTTTGTCCATGTCATATTCAGCAGCAGCTTCAGCAACATTTGCGAAGATGTTTTCCATAATTCCTTGTAATCTGGAATCTACTTCTTCGAATGTCCAGGATAATCTTTGTGAGTTTTGTGACATTTCAAGTGCGGAAGTTGCTACTCCACCAGCGTTGGAAGCTTTACCTGGTGCGAATAATACACCGTTTTCTTGTAAGTATTCGGTAGCTTCGATTGTGGTTGGCATGTTTGCTCCTTCTGCAACTGCTACAATACCGTTAGCAACTAAGTTTTTAGCATCTTCTAATTGTAACTCGTTTTGGGTTGCACATGGTAGAGCGATGTCAGCTTTTACAGTCCATACACCTTTACCTTCGTGGTATTCAGCGGATGGTCTTGCTTCAGCATAAGCAGTTAATCTTTCACGTTTTACTTCTTTTACTTCTTTGAGTAATGCTACATCGATTCCTTCTGGGTCGTAAATCCAACCGGTGGAATCGGAACAGGTTACAGGTTTACCACCTAATTGTTGTGCTTTTTCGATAGCGTAGATTGCTACGTTACCTGCACCGGAAACAAGGATGGTTTTTCCTGCAATATCAATATCATTAGCTTTTAACATTGCGTTTGTGAAGTATAATAAACCGTAACCGGTTGCTTCGGTTCTTGCAAGGGATCCTCCGAAGGTTAATCCTTTACCAGTCAATACTCCTTCGTATAATCCTCTAATTCTTTTGTATTGTCCGAATAAGAAACCGATTTCTCGGCCACCTACACCGATGTCCCCTGCAGGTACGTCAGTGTCTGCTCCGATGTATTTGCATAATTCGGTCATGAAACTTTGACAGAATGCCATGATTTCTCTGTCTGATTTTCCTTTTGGATCGAAGTCTGATCCACCTTTACCTCCACCAATTGGAAGTCCGGTTAAGGAGTTTTTGAAGATTTGTTCGAAACCTAAGAACTTGATAATTCCGACATTTACTGAAGGGTGGAAACGTAATCCTCCTTTGTATGGTCCGATTGCTGAGTTGAATTGTACTCTGTAACCGGTGTTTACTTGTACTTGACCGTTGTCGTCTACCCATGGAACACGGAATTTGAATTGTCTTTCTGGGTTAGTTAATCTTTCAAGAAGAGCGTTTTTTCTGTATTCTTCTTCGTTTTCTTCAATTACAACCCTTAAGGATTCTAAAACTTCACGTACTGCTTGGTGAAATTCTGGTTCTGAAGGGTTTTGTGCTATTATAGTTTCAATTACTTCATCTACGTATGACAAAATTATTCCTCCAAATCGAAATTTGAATTAAAATTTTTAATTATATCATTAAAGTTTTAACAATATAGTTAATTATTTGCATCTTATCATATTTAAATATTATTCAATTTTTAGTTAAAATTAATTAATATTATTCATAAAAATTAAGAAAAATATTATACACATTATACAAAAATTAAGAAAACCCTATTATATTTTTAAGTGTTTTTTAAAAATTTTCTACAATTAACAATAAAAATTCACAAATCATAAACAAATGTCGGAAAACCATTTCCACCAAAATGTTTCCGAAGGTTGAAAAATCAAAATGTTCGAAAAAAATACTTGACCCTCTGAAAAATCCGAACAAAAAATGTATAATGACAAAATACTTTAAACAAAATTATATCAAAAATAAAAAGGCCTATTCTTTTATATACCATAATTAACATATTAATATTAAAAATACATCAAATTTTTAATTTATATAAACAAAATGGTAAAAAATTATGATTTCCAAAAGTCAATATCAAAACCTAAAGGAGAACTACCTTGCAAAAAATAGGAACATGCACTCACTCTATGTGGAATTGAATAAAGAAAAGACTGTGCCAAAACAAATTTTTTTCCAATTAATCAACCAGATCAGACAGGAAGAAGGATTAAACAAATTTTATACAAAAAAAGAAAAAAGAAAAAGTGATATCATAACACATTTGGACAAGTCTCCAAAGTGTTACAATCAGTAATCAACATAATACCTTAAGACTGCAGCTATTCCACCGAAAGCTCTGAATATTTGCATACCCTCTTCAGTTTCAGTAGAAATGAACTCAACATCAGTATTCATCTCTTCAGCAAGTTCAACAAACTCATCATCCAAATCAATGGATTCCTGTTCTTTTAAATTTTCACCACAGTTAGGGCATTTTTTGTGAAGGTTGTCGGCTTCAGCCTGGGACTTGACAGTGATGTTTTCCTCATGACCGCATCCCTGGCAAACGAATTTCTTACGCATGCTTGAGAGGTCTTCGGATAAAAGCAACACATCAACCGCACCCATAATGAGGTTTCTTCTGACCTCATCCTCACCATAGGAAGCAAGGCCTTTCTCCTTGATAAGTTCCTTGATGAACCTTTGAACGAGTTTCTTCTCATGCATTACGTCAAGGTTTTCCAAATCATCAGCGGATTTTGTAATTACCTCACGAATACCTTCCTCACCGGTGTATGATGTGTCAACAATGGATATGACCTTGTCTTTGAGTTCATACTGAAGGTAATCCCCATCATAGAAATCTTTTTTGGTAAAACCAGGTCCACCGAGAATGATACCTTTCAAATCGTCCTTGAGAGGAAGATATGCCTCATTCATATGTTCCCCGATACGTTTAAGGAATTGGTGAGCAAGATCCTCAATAACACGGTCAAACCTTCTTTGGGATTGACCCCCTGCCTTATGCTTACCCGGAACACCACTGGTTAAATGTCCAAGAATTGTTTCCTTTTTACCTTTTAAAGTACCGTAGGTAGCTTCGTTTCTGTCGATAACGGCAACACCGTAAACGTCATGCTCCTCAATCATGTACTCCAATGGCTCGAGGAAGAACTCATTGTTACACTTATACCAATAGGTCTGGACAGGTTCAGGTGGTTCGAGAACATATTTTTCCATCTTTTCTGTACCCGGACCTCCTTTAGGAATCATACCCACAAACAATACCAAACCGTTTTCAGGAGGTTGTCTGTATAACTTGATACTTTCCAAAATAACCGCAATTGCAGACTGTACATTTTTCCTTGTTTGTTTACTCTTGATGTTAGCACTCTGACCCATTTCATCTCTCATGTGCTTACCAACATCACTCAGTTGCTTTGATGGTGGAATGTAAACGGAAACAAGCTCGGTACCTCTGCCTCTTTTATTTGATAATTCTTTTATTGTCTTTTTAAATTCATATAATTCTTTTGATGATACGCTAGCCATGTTATCCCATAAAATTAAATTAATATAATAGATATAATTATATAATTACAAATATAAATAATTAATGAAAAAACAATGAAATTCAGCATAATTTAATGTGACCGACATGAAATGGAAAATTGGAAATGTGAAGATAGACAATCAGGTGGTCCTTGCACCTATGGCAGGAATTACAGATTCCGCATTCAGAAGAATTGCCAAGGAAATGGGATGCGGACTGTTGTCTACTGAAATGGTGTCAGACAAGGCATTGATGTATGACAACTGGAAAACAAAGGAAATGCTTTACATGACAGAGTATGAAAGGCCAATTTCCCAACAGATTTTTGGAGCGGGCGTCGAATCGTTCAAGATAGCTTCAGCATACATTGAAGAGAACATGAAGCCTGACATCATCGACATCAATATGGGATGTCCCGTGACAAAGGTTGCAGTAAAGGCAAAGGCAGGAAGTGCACTTTTAAAGGATCCGCAAAAGGTTTCAGACATCGTCAGTGCGGTTGTGGATACCGTTGATTTGCCAGTGACCGTCAAGATCAGAAGCGGATGGGACAACCGTTGCATAAATGCACTGGAAATCGCAAAAATCATTGAGGACTGCGGAGCTTCAGCAATAACCATCCATCCGCGTACACGTGAGGACAGATACGGCGTCAAGGCAAAGTGGTCAATCATTAAAGAGATAAAGGACAACGTGTCAATACCGGTAATCGGCAACGGAGACATATTCACATGCTATGACGCTAAAAGGATGCTGGATGAAACAGGTTGTGATGCAATAATGATCGGTCGGGGCGTGCTTGGAAATCCGTGGCTGATTAAACAGTGCATCGAATATTTGGACAATGGAACCGAGCCCGAAAAGGTGTCACTGGTTGAAAAAATTGAAATGCTTAAAAAGCATACAGAGTATCTCAGTGAAATCAGACCTGAAAAGGTTGCAGTCCACAAGATGAGGACACATGCCGCATACTACCTTAAGGGACAGTACCGCAGTGTGGAAATAAAGCCAAAACTCTTTAAAATGAATTCCAAAGAGGAACTCTTTGCACTTCTTGACGAGTATGTTGAGATGGTTGCATATTAACCGGTTAATTTCTCAGAACCGAACTTATCAAACAGTTCCAGATCTCCTTCAGCGATAGTGTTTATCTCAAGCAGGTCCATACCGGAAATGTCCAACACTTCACGTGCCAGATGAACATAAGTGTCTGGATAGTCATTATAGCCGAAGATATGCCAGATTACATCATTTTCAAAAACCATTTCCAGATACCAGTCATAACCCTCCAAATCATCAGGGTCACGGGCATTAGATTTTTTATGATATTCATCGAAAATCCACATGTAAACATGGTATTTTTCCAGAAGCCCCAAAATCAGTTCCTTATTTTCCGGAGTCATTTCCTTATCAATATATCCATCAATAGTGTTTTTATCAAAATTGACAATCAGGCGAGGGTTCGGAAGTTCATAGGGATATGTCCTGTAATGGCCAAACTCGATACTCCTCAAATCCAATTTACCATCATGATAAATACCATCCTTTCTAATGTCATAGTACAGAGGTGTCGCCAGCTGCCTTTGATAGTTGAGGTGAAGGACATCAAAATTGAATAACTCCTTTAAAATATCACCGAATTGAATCCAATCGGCAGGATAATTGTTCTTGAAACTGTATTCCTCATAGTTGTCGGTTGAATAGATTATTACATTGCATGAGTAGACCAATTCAATCTTTTCAAAATAGGAGAACTCCTCGGATTGAAAATCCTCGAACAGTTTCAGTTCATTGAAGTCATGCAAAAATTTATCTGCCTGCGAATCGGAAAACCTATGAATTTCACTGGTCATATTGCGCCTCAAGTCGACAAGTATTGAAACCCAAGTGTCATCGCAAAGGGGATTTTCACTGACGAATTTATCACCGCTGCCCCTCTCGGAGATTTTATAATAAGCATTTTTGTTGACCAAATCTATTGTAAAGCATTCATAATGACGATTCAGCCTTTTAAAATTGAACCTCTGGGTAATCTCAATTTTTTCAATCATTATATAATCATATGTTTGATTATCTAATATAATTATCGAAAACAAAAAAGAAAGCATATCATTTAATCTACTTTTTGACAAATGGAGTATTCAGTGAATTATATTATAACTAATGTCAATTCCAAAACAAACATTTATTAATAATCACAATTTAACTAATTAACAAAGTGATATTATGATGAGAAGATGCCCACAATGTGGTAGTACAACAGACGACATGTATGGTTTTTGTATAAAATGCGGATACGAGTTTCAAAAAATCGAAACTAACGAGGACACCTGTCCACTATGCGGATTTCACAATCCTCAAGAGGCAGACTACTGTGTGAAATGCGGAACACCCCTAATTTTTAAACAACAGTTCAAGGGCGACCCAAACAGCAATATGAATCCTATCGTTATCAAAAAAGAGATTTCAAACAACGCTGATAACTACAGACAGTCCTCAACAAGCAAATGGCTCATAGTATTCGGTTATATCTTCTCAATCCTTGGAGGCATTCTTGGTCTGCTTATTGCAATATACCTGTCAACACGCAAGGATCCCGTTGCAAGAAAACATGGACATATCCAACTGGCCATTTTCATATTCTATGTTACACTGATTGCGATAATGTACCTAACAGGAAACATTCCGGCTGATGCATTAACCCAATACCGTCAGATGCTTTCAGGAAACATTACTTCTCCTTAACGGCAGATACATAATTATAGCCGCATCACCATCCTCATAATATCCCGGAACAACCCTGTCCACCTTGAAGTTGAATGTCTTGTAAAATTCGATCGCTTCAGTGTTGTTTTCATTGACTTCCAGATATATTGCATCTATTTTTAGCATTGAGAGAATGCCGATTGCCTTAATTAAAAGTTCTGTTCCTGCCTTATGGCGACGGTAGTTTTTATCAACGGCAATTGAGATGATGTGGCCCTGATTTTCATATTTTATCCAGAAAATGACATACCCTATTACATAGCCATCCTCTTCAGCCACAAGAAAGCCCACACCCATATCATACAAACCCAGAAATACATCGATTCCATAGGACTGGTTAAAGGACATGCTTTCTATTTCATGAACTCTTTTTAAATCGTTGGGAGTGAACTTTCGAATAATCATACTATCATACATTATTAAAAACAAGATATTTAACTCTATCTAAAAATATATATTGAAAAATTTGTAATATATAATTTAATTAACTTTAATACGAATATTAATTTGATGATAAAATGTGGGACGATTTTGCTGAGTACATCTTAAATGAAGTTGGAGACGATACCGTCAAGATTGCGGAAATTGGTGTGGGAAAATTCGATAAGATCGCTGAAACACTATCCAATAGAGAAAATATCACTATAATCAAAACGGACATTATCCCAAAAGACTCGACTGTAATCAAGGATGACATCACAAATCCGAATCTGGAACTGTATGAGGACGTCGACATCATCTATTCAATAAGACCTCCAAGCGAGCTTCAGCCCCATCTGGTTGACCTTGCAAGAAAAATTGATTCCCAACTGATTATTAAACCGTTGACAAATGAGGATTTGAACACTCCAAAAGCCAATATGAAATTAAAAAATTACAATAGAGCAAGTTTCTATATTCTAAAGTGATAAAATGGATAATTCTAATGGATTAACAGCAACGGAAGTTACAAAAAGACAGGAAAAGTACGGCCCGAACAAGCTTGATGAAAAAAAGCCAACACCATTAGTCATACTGTTTCTATCCCAATTTGTCGACATCCTGATAGGACTTCTCTTGGTTGCTGCCGTTGCGGCATATGCCCTCGGGGACGTAATTGATGCCTGTGTAATCGTTCTGGCAGTATTATTAAATGTCATAATGGGATTCATTCAGGAATACCGATCAAGAAAAGCAATGGAAAGCCTTAAAAATCTAATAGTAAAGACTGCCGTTGTAAAAAGGGATGGCGAAATCCAGGAGATTAATTCTGAAGAGTTAACCGTTGACGACATTGTAATTTTAGAGGAAGGAAGCAAGGTCCCTGCCGACTTGACACTGATTGAAGTAAATGACCTGAGCTGTGATGAATCATCCCTCACCGGAGAGTCAGAGGCAATCAGAAAAGAAGCAGATGATGAAGTATATATGGACTCAAATGTCATTTCCGGTAACGGAGTTGGAATTGTCAAAAGCATTGGAATGCAGACAGAAATCGGTAAAATTGCCCAGATTGTCCAGGAAGATGACGAGGATACCCCTCTTAAAACCAAGGTAGGCAATCTCGGAAAGACACTGTCATTAATTGCAATCGTCGTTTGTATTGCCATTTTCATACTGGAACTGTTTAAAGGAATTCCACTGGTTGAAACATTTATGACCGCAGTTTCACTGGCCGTTGCTGCAATACCTGAAGGCTTGCCTGCAGTTTTAACATTGACACTGGCACTTGGAATGTCCCAGATGGCAAAATCCGATGCACTGGTTAGAAAATTGCTGTCCGTTGAAACCTTAGGTTCCTGTACAATCATATGCAGTGACAAGACAGGTACACTGACCGAAAACAGGATGACCGTGGTTGAAAGTTTCTTCACAAACGAGTCAAAAACATTGGAGATTGGAAAACTCTGTAACAATGCAGTCATCAGAAACGGAGAGGTTATTGGTGACCAGACTGACGGTGCGATTTTAAAATTCTCAAACAGCTCAAAAATTGACCTTGAAAGAATCGATGAAATTCCACTTGACAGTAATCGTAAAATGATGACTACCATACATATCCTAAACAAGGAAAGTAATATCATTTTAACAAAAGGCGCTCCTGAAATAATTCTAGACAAATGTAAACATGTAGATAATGATGGAAGTATTGAAATTCTTGATGCTGAAACCAAGGAAATGATAATTAAAAAAATTGACGAAATGAGTGACAGGGCATTGAGGGTAATCGGTTTTGCATACAAGACAGAGGACGAACATGACCCTGAGGAAAACCTTATTTTCACAGGATTGATGGGACTGATGGATCCTCCAAAAGAAGGTGCAAAGGAAGCCGTAAGTGACTGTTTAAAGGCAGGAATCAAAGTAAAAATGATTACCGGAGACTATGAAAAAACAGCCCAGGCAATTGCAAAAGAATTGGGAATACTCACAACAGGAAAAACAATTACCGGAGAAGAACTGAGCAAGCTCACAAAAGAGGAATACCTGAAAATTGCAGATGACATCCAGGTTTATGCAAGGGTAAAGCCTACACAAAAAATGAGAATTGTGGAGGCACTTAAAGAATCAGACAATGTCGTTGCAATGACCGGAGACGGTGTTAATGATGCACCCGCACTTAAAAAGGCATCAATAGGTGTTGCCATGGGTGACGGTACAGATGTTGCAAAAGAGTCTGCAGACATGATTTTACAGAACAACGACTTTACAACAATAGTGAAAGCGATCAGGGAAGGACGTAAAATCTATGACAACATCAAAAGGTTCGTCAAGTTCCAGGTTTCAACAAATGTGGGAGCAATACTGACAATTGTCGGAACTTCACTATTGAATCTGCCTTTACCATTCAATCCGGTACAGCTTTTATGGTTGAACATTGTAATGGACGGCCCTCCTGCACAGACACTTGGTGTTGAAGGGGCGGAAAGGGATTTGATGGAACGCCCACCGGAAACAGGAGATATCCTAACCAAAAAGACCATGACAGAAATATTGCTTTCAGGTCTTGTAATGGCCATTGGAACAATTGCAGTGTTCCTGTACCAATTAAACATTTCACATTCAGAGCAGAAGGCGATGACAGTTGCATTTACATTATTCGTAATGTATCAGCTTTTCAATGCATACAACAGAAAGGCCAATTCCGAAAGCTCAAGCAAATACCTGTATCTTGCAATTCTCCTTTCATTTGTACTTCAGGTGTTAATCATATATATTCCTCAATTACAAATTATATTTAGAACAACATCAATCAATTTGGTTGATTGGGTGATGATTATAATCGTATCATTTACTATAGTCATTGCAGATAAATTGATGAATAAAGTGATAAAATGAAGATATTTCTGCTTGGAGGAACCAAGGATTCCATTAACATAATCAGACACATCAAAGATAATTATGATTCATACATTCTGACAACCACCACCACAGAATATGGTGCAAGACTGGCCAATGAAGGCGGAAGCGATGAGACAATAGCCCGCCCACTTCCAAAAGATGAAATTATCCAAATAATCAAGGATAATGACTATGATATTTTAATCGATGCAACACATCCGTTTGCATCACACATCACACAGACCAGCGTAAGCATCGCACAAGAGATGAAAATACCATATATCCGCTTTGAAAGACCCACCACAGACTTCAATGATATTGATACATCACACATCCATTACGTAAATTCATTTGATGAAGCAGGAAAATTGATTCAAGATGAATTTGATGAAGGTAATGTGCTGCATTTTGCAGGAGCAAACACCATGGCAGACATCCTGAAGTATGTTTCAGTCGACAGGTTCTATCCAAGAATCCTGAAAGTTGAAAGCTCAATTGAAAAGTGTGAAAAACTGGGAGTGGATCCGGACCATATCATTCCAATGAAAGGTGCCGCAAGCCTTGAAGAAAACATTGAACTGATTGAAAAGTATGATGCAAAGGTAATGATTACAAAGGAAAGCGGTGAAATCGGTGGAGTGGTTGAAAAGATTGAAGCTGCAGGCAAAAAGGATGTTGCGGTCATAATGATTCAAAGACCTAAAATTGATGATTTGAATGAAAATGATATAGTGTCTAACCTTGATGAACTGGACACTAAATTAAAAAGCTTTTTTTAAAAAACGCCGAGACTGGGATTTGAACCCAGGCGAGGAAAACCTCACAGGATTTCAAGTCCTGCGCCTTACCAGACTAGACTATCTCGGCATAAGAAAAGGAATATTTAGAAGGATTCTAAATATTTATCCTTTAAGTTCAATTTCAATACTTACATTATCAGGAACGTTAACTTTCATGACTTGTCTCATAGCACGTTCATCAGCTCCAATACCGATTAAACGTTTATGAATTCTGAGTTCCCATTTTTCCCAAGAAGCTTTACCTTCTCCATCTGGAGATTTTCTTGTAGGTACTACTAATTTTTTAGTAGGTAATGGAATAGGACCAGATAAGTCAACACCAGTTCTTTCAGCAATTTTTTTAAGTTGATCGCATACGTATGCTAATTTTTCTGGGTCAGTTCCAGTAAGCTTAATTCTTGCTTGATTCATTTATTCTCCTCCAAAAAACAAAAAGATAGAAAGTAAAGAATACTTTCTAATTATTGTTTACAAACTTATTTTGCTGGGGTAATGTTAAGACATAAACCTGCTGCAACAGTTTGACCCATATCTCTGATAGCAAATCTACCCATTTGTGGGATTTCTTTTGCGTTTTCGAGACACATTGGTTTGGTAGGTTTAATTTTAACAATAGCTGCGTTACCGGTTTTTAAGAAGTCAGGGTTTTCTTCGTCAACAGCACCAGTAGCAGGGTTTAATTTTTTAGATAATTCTAAGAAAGTACATGCTACTTGGGAAGTGTGACAGTGGAATACAGGAGTGTATCCAACGGTGATTACACCAGGGTGTTGTAAAACAACAATTTGTGCATCGAATTCTTTTGCTACGGTAGGAGCAGCGTCAGTGTGACCAGCTACGTCTCCTCTTCTGATATCGTTTTTACCTACACCTCTTACGTTGAATCCGATGTTGTCACCAGGTTCAGCGATTTCGAATTGTTCGTGGTGCATTTCGATAGATTTAACTTCTCCGGAAGCTCCTGCTGGTTCAAAGATAACATTTTCTCCTTTTTTCATTACACCAGTTTCTACTCTTCCTACAGGTACGGTTCCTACACCAGTGATTGAGTAAACGTCTTGGATAGGAATTCTTAAAGGTAAGTCAGTAGGTTTTTCAGGTGGAGTTAATTTGTCTAAAGCGTCAATTAAAGAGTCACCTTTATACCAGGAGGTGTTAGGAGATGCTTCTTTAATGTTGTCCCCTTCAAATGCAGATAATGGGATGAAAGGTACGTCAGCAGGGTTGAAACCTACGGTTTTGATTAAGTTTGAAACTTCTTCTTTTAATTCGTTGTATTTGTCTTCTGAGTAATCAACTAAGTCGATTTTGTTGATAGCAACGATTAATTGGTTGATACCTAAAGTTTTTGATAAGAACACGTGTTCTTTGGTTTGAGGCATTACACCGTCGTCTGCTGCAACTACTAATACACCAGCGTCTGCTTGGGAAGCACCGGTGATCATGTTTTTAACGAAGTCTCTGTGTCCAGGACAGTCTACTACAGTGTAGTCGTATTTTTTGGTGGAGAATTTTTGGTGAGCTAAGTCGATAGTTACTCCTCTTTCTCTTTCTTCTCCTAATTTGTCCATAACAAATCTGAATTTGTTTTCTCCGTCATCTAATTGTTGTTCAGCGATTGCACCA
>NZ_CADAJR010000021.1 GCF_902788255.1 uncultured Methanobrevibacter sp. | reverse complement strand
GAACTCAAATACGAAATGGTGAAACCAAAGAATTTTATGAAACTAAAGGAAAATATCGTGTTACTCGATATGCCGATGATTTCGTTATTTTCGCAAGAAACAGAGAAGACATCGAAAAAGTACCTAAAATTCTCGAAAACTACCTTTTTGAGAGAGGACTGGTACTTGCAGAAGATAAAACTAAAATTACACACATTTCTCAAGGATTTGATTTTCTAGGATTCAATTTCAGACAATACAAAACAAACAAAGGATTAAAATGTTTGATTAAACCATCAAAAGATAGTATCAAGAACTTTAAAGCCAAAGTGTCTGAAAGAGTCAGATGGCATCACGGAAACAACGTTGACAGTCTGATAGACTCTTTAAATCCCCTAATAATTGGCGCTGCCAATTATTGGAAACCTACTGTTGCTAAAAAGACATTTTCTGATATGGATTACTATATATGGAACAAAATATATAAGTTTTTGCGCCGTTTGCACCAAAATAAAGGCTGGAAATGGATTAAAAGAAAATATTTCCCAGAATACGACGACGGATATCATCGTGGAAAATGGATATTAACTGGCCCTAAAGAAGAGAATCATTTAATTAAAATGAGCTGGACTAAGATTAAGCGACATAAAATGATAACACACAATTATTCACCATATGATAAAAGTAAAGAGGATTATTTCATGAATCGATGAAATATCATTATTGAACATTCGGATAAAGTTCTGCTCGAGCCTTATGTTCGGGTGCGACAAGATAGGGTCTCCTAACCCTTTTAATGTCAGTAAAGTCTCGATTGCGAGATTTTAATCCCTGTTGTGTGGGATTTTCTCCTCTAAAATTCCTAGTCTGGTAACGGATTTTAGGAAGTTGCATGAAGAAAAAGCCTAATTTAATGATAGTATTCAATCATTAAAGGGCAAGAGAAAGAATAAGAATGGTTAACATTATGTGAACAATTGTAAGCATCGTTAGCGGCAGTGATAGGTGGAATACAACGCAAAATTTTTTTTTGCTACTATCATATTGCAAATAAGAAATAAGTAGTCTGGACATACTTATATTTTCGCAACCTGTATATTTGCCGGTGTATAGATTGAACCTTCCCTTATTCGTATCTGACGGGAGATTAACTTGGTAAGCCATTTGCAGTCCTCCGATAACATATTTTCTCGGTTTTGAAACTAGGCAAAGGCACACTAAGGATGGAGACAAATGTTTCATTAAACCATCTAAAGATTCTCTAAAGAATGCCAGAACTAAAATCGCAGAAAGATTTGAACTTATGAAAGGGCATAATGTTGGGGATTTAATTGATGCTCTTAATCCATTGATTATCGGACTTGTAAATTATTGGAAACCCATGGTTTCCACAGTAGCATTTGAAAAGATGGATAATTATATTTGGATTAAAGTCAAGAAATTCCTAAAACATCTACATCCCAAAAAAGGATGGAAATGGATTAGAAGAAAATATTTTCCTGATCCTAAGCCTGAAGATAAACATCAAGATAGGTGGATTTTGACTGACCCAGTTTCTGGTCGTCAATTAGTTAAAATGAGGTGGACTAACATTGACAAAAGGCATATAATGATTAAACATAATTATTCGCCTTTTGATAGTGATAAATCTGAATACTTTAAAAATCGACAGATTAAGTTGTCAAATTGATTAAGATAATGGTCTATTTGAGCCGTATGTGCTAAAAGGCACACGTACGGTTCTTCTGAGAGTGCGAGGCAGTAATGCCTCAATCTTATCTGACTAACGGACACGTACGGTTCCAAAGAGGGTGCGGACGAGTAATCGTCCAATCCTATCTAACCCCCCTCATTTAATGCAATTCATCCACGACCTTGAAGAGGTCATGGTATTCTTGCATCATTAGATAAAAGTGATTATGAAATTAAATTTTCAAATACTGGTGATAAATATGATTGAAGAGGTTTGTGTAGCCATTGCATATTTTGTGATTGCTGTGCATTATCTTCACCTAGCTTAGGTTAAATAGCAGATAGTTGTGTGCTGAATTTAGTTATATATTTTAGACGGATGATATTAGCTAAATGTTAATGGATAGTTTTCCCCAACATTCATGATTCTAATCACAACTATTGTTTGATTTTTTCAAATATTCTTCCACTTCATCTTTCGGTATGAATTTCAGTGCAGCTGAATTTATGCAGTAGCGTTTGCTTCCTCCAGGTCCGTCATTGAATACATGTCCCAGGTGTGAGTTTGCCTTTGCACTTCTAACCTCTATACGGGTGGTTCCATGGGAGAAGTCACGGTTTTTGGTAATCGCATCCTCTGAAATAGGTTTTGAAAATGCCGGCCAGCCGCAGCCTGAGTCGAACTTGTCATCTGAAGAAAAGAGAACTTCGCCATTTACTACATCTACATATATACCATCTTCAAAAAAGTCATCATACTTTCCACTGAAAGGAGTTTCTGTCATAGAAAGCTGTGTTATTTCATACTCTTCACGAGTCAAGTGGCTAAATTCTTTATCATCTATTAAATTTAAATCAACATGACAATAGCCCTGCGGGTTTTTCTCAAGGTACTTTTGATGATAGGTTTCAGCTGCATAGAAATTATGGATTTCATGTGTCTCAACCACTATTCTTTTAGATGATTCCATTTGCTTTTCTCTTAAAAAGTCCATTACAACTTTTGCATCATCCGGGTCCTGCCAATAGATTCCTGTTCTGTACTGTGTACCTATATCGGCACCCTGACGGTTTAGGATGTATGGATCAATTATCTTAAAGAAATTTTCCAATATTTCATTCAATGAAATGATTTTAGGATTGTAGGTTGCCTTGACTGTTTCTGCATGACCTGTTTTTCCGGTGCACACCTTTTCATAGGTAGGAGCCAAATCCCTGCCGTTTGCATAACCGACTTCTGTATTGTTAACGCCCTTAAGCCTTGATATGAATGCCTCAACACCCCAAAAACAACCGCCGGCAAGATAAATTACAGATTGTTTTTCAAACATGTTTAATAATTTGTTGTTATGCATAAAATATTTTTATTACTAAAAACAAAATTTAATTAGTTAGGAGGAAATTTTAATGTTTTACAGTACCATTATGAAAATCGATTCAATTGACAGATTAAGAGACATAAGGGATGCACTGCTTGTTGAACAGGGTATCAACCCTACCCGTCAAGGTGAACAGGCAATTAAAGTGGTAGTTGAAAGAATTGATGAAATCCAGGCTACCTTGGATAAGTCCGCTACCAAAAACCTCAACAGAAGATAAGTGATTTAAGTGTTAAGACGTGTTACATCCAGCAGGCGACTTTTAAGAAAAAGAATGTATAAGGCTCCCCATTCAAGACATAGGATTTCACAATACAAAAGGGAAAACCAGAATATCGCCAAACCCCATCAGGACAAGTTCAAGGAAATGAACGGGCCTAACATAAAACGAAAAAAGAGACCTAAAAGAGAAGTCATCACTGGTTTTAAGATGTCTTACAGGTATAAGTATTATCAAAATCAGATTGAAGAAGAAACAGAAGATGAAGAGTTAGATTAACTCTTCTTTTGAAATTATTTTATTTTTTGAATGAATGTCTAAAATAAGACCACTGAAAGCATCATCATTTTTTGCAAGTTCACAAAAGAGTTCATCTGAGACTTCGGTAGGATTGTAGTCTCTAAGTTCGAGATATTCATAGCCTTTTTCATATTCCTCCAAAGAGGAAAAGACAATAATCTTGAAATCATCCAGAGAACCTGTTACAAGAAAGTCCTTTTCATGATCATCACCAAGAGTAGGGCAGATATACATTAGAAATCACCGTTTCTATCCATATTGAAGTTCTGTGAATGTGGATTTATTACAAAACCCTGAAAATATTCATCATTTTCAGCCAATTCGGAAATTTCTTCGGGAGTTATTACCTTCAAGTCAAGCTTGTCCAGAAAGAGCTTGGATATCTTTGCACTTCCAAGGGCATATTCCCTCATGTCAGTAAAAATAGGGATGATGTATTCCTTGCTTGATTCAGTCAGTGTCAGCTTGACGAAGCGGTCTGATTCGTCAATCAGGGTAAAGTAAATTTCATCAGGGTAGGTTTTCCTGATGTTTTTCTTTACGGCTTCAAGCTCTATTGCATCCTCGTTCTTAAGCTTTTTTGCCATTTCGGCATATATCTGAATATACTCTTTCAGCTGGCTTTTGGATGCCTTAACGTTATTTTCCTGATAATCCTTATAGTCTTGCGGATTCATGTTAGTCACAGCATTCGTGAACGTCTTCATGTGCAATTACAAAGTCCCATTGTGGGGCGTTGATTGCAAGACCGATGAAAGCGTCATCCTCATGATGATCAGCTATAATTTCGCTTCCAGTTTTTGTTTCACATTCGAATTCGATGTCTCCGAACTCTTCCCTGAACTCCTGGATAGCACTGTTTGCTTCCTCTTCGTCGGTAAATACAGGAATTACGAATTCCTCATCTTCGCCTTCATCACTTACGATTAGTGCAACAACTTCCTTTTCATCTTCGCTGCTGTTGAAGACAATTATGAATTCCTCATCAAATACCTTGTGTTCGATGCTGTGGTAGATTTCACCCATTTCATCGATTTGAGCTTCATTATCTTTTTCAAAGCTTTCAGGCAATTCATCTGAGTCGCCTAGAGCCTCTTCGATTTTAGCGTTTAAGTCATCGTCAAGTTCTATAAATTTTTCTACTAATTCTTTAAGTTCACTCATAGTATCACAAAATAAATTAATTAATAAAAATAAGTTCTTTAAAAACAAATGAACATTCTCTTCCTAAACACCACTAAAGGAATACAAACGAATGCTCATTTCAACCATCACCATTGTTCATATTATAAAAAAATAGTACATAACAATATGAACAATACTATTTTAGATTTCCACATATATAAAGTTTTAGTTTTCAAAGGTGCTTTCTATGGCCTTAATCATATTATATATGAATTTATTAGTTTTTACATTCACATTGTTGAGCTCACCTAGTTGAATCACTTTACCGTTAAGCGAATCAATCTCTGTTCTTATCTTATTTTGAAGGTCATGATGTGTTGATGAGTAGTGGTTATAAGTGTCGGGAACAAGCTTTGAGTAGAAAACATCTCTGTATTCATCGGCATTTGCCCAAAGGGTCTCATATGGTGAGGATTTTATGACCTCGAATATCTCATCGATTATGCTGTCCATAATCTCGATTGTGTATGGGTTTTCGGTTAGCTTGCCGTATGTCACGTCAAGTATTGCTCCCAACGGGTTCAGTGCGCAGTTGTAAATCATCTTCGCCCACAGGTGCTTGTCCACCTCGTCGGTTATTTCACATTCGATTCCTGATGAGGTGATGATGTCTGCAATCTCCTGCAGTTGGTGTGGGTCTTCATCTTGAAGGGATCCTATAAGTATCGGTTCTGAAAATGAGTTGATTTCGCTGATGTTTCTTTCAGGTCTTGTAAATCCCATGATTAGGCGTGCGCAGAACACCTGGCTTTTGGAGAAATATCTCAGGTACGGCTCGTCGTTTCCAAAGCCGTTCTGGAATATGATTATCTTTCCACTTTGCTTCAATATGTTTTTATGGCTGTTGAGATTGTCTGATATGTTCTCGTTTGCTGTTGTCTTAGATGTGATGAGGATGTAGTCGAAATTGTTTTCGGGTATCTCATCATAGTCCTCATAGACTGGAATATCTTCTATTTCTATGTTTTCAAAGAGTCCTGTTCTTTTTATACCGTTTTTCCTTATTGCCTTAGCGGTTTTTCCACGTGCATAAACTGAAACGCTTGCATTTTGTGAAGCAATTGATGTTGCAAGCCCTATTCCTACCGCTCCGGCACCAATCACCAATATGTTCATGATGATATTCTGTTCTTAATAAGTAATAATCATTATTCATTTTAATTTTATTTTTTAATCAATTAAAATTTAACCATGTTTTAATATAATTCAAATTAATTTTAAATTTTATATACTATAATTATAATAATTATTAATGTAAAGTTGAAATCTTATTAAATAACTTTATATCAAATAAATTTAACAACGTGGTTGAATGAAAATTAATAAAAAACTTTTAATATGTGCGCTTTTGGTGCTCGTGATGCTGTGCATTATTGGAACCGCAAGCGCTAATGAACCACTTGACGAAAACTTGACAGCAACCGATACGGAGGGAGAAATTGGCGAAATCGTCAATGAAGAGCTAAGCGTTTCGGACAGTCAGGACAAGTTAAGTGCTGAGGGAGACACTATCACTGTTGATGCAGGTGGTAGTGGGGACTATCAAACAATTTCCGCCGCTGTTGGCGCAGCCACTGGTGGGGAAACTATTTTTATTAAGAACGGAGAATATACAGAAACCTCAAAGATTGACATCGGTACAAAGAAATTGACTTTTACCGGTGAGTCTCCTGATGGAGTAATTATTAAATCCGGAGATAATGACTTATTTTATACAACAGGGTCTGGTTCTTGCACATTGGTTTTCAACAATTTGGTTTTTAAAGAGATTGTAATGACTAAAGCTAAAACTCCAATATTCATTGGTGGAAATGATGATGTTATTATAACAAATTGTACATTTGACAACTGTGAATCTAGATATGGTGCATTGCGCATATATACTTCAGGTAGTGTGATTGTTGACCAATGTAAGTTTTTAGGCACAAAATCATCAAATGGTGCCTATTCAAGTGCTATAGACTTTGGTGGTAGTGGAGATACTGAGTATGTATTGAAGAATTCCATCATTGACAATTCAGGAATATCCAGTGCACATACTGGATCCTATATTTTTGGTGTTTTGTACAATGAGAAAAGTGCAGGTACTGTGGTATTAGATAATGTGACCATTAGCAATTTCCAGGGTACTGGTAAAGGAAGGGCACTTATCACTGCTAAAGGAAATATGGAAATAAAAAATTCCAGATTTGTTAACAATGTTCTTTCAGAAGGCAATGACTATAATTCTTTATTCTTTATATCTGCAGGGAGTAAAACTGTAAATATAGAATCAAGTATGATTGCGAACAATTCTGGACCTAAATACATTGCAGCTTCCAATACTGCAACATCATCTTTTACTTTAAATTACAATAACATCCAGAACAACACTGTCAATTTGGGTGTCAATCATCCTTCTTCAGGCTCCTACAATTTAGATGCAAACTATTGGGGATCCAATTCATTACCAGATGGTGTTACTGCATCAAATTGGATTGTGGAAAACAACGGTGCTTATGAATTAAACACTGGCGAAGCAATTGATGTAATCATTCCTGGATTGAATGATGGTCCTGAACCTAAATATCCTGAAGGAACAATTTATGTTGCAACTGACGGTAGTGATGATAATAACGGTTCTGAAGACAGTCCTGTCTTAACAATCGCTAAAGGTGTCGAACTTGCAAATGCAGGATCAGGTTATCTTGTCATCAAGGAAGGAGTATACAAGGAAAGCGGAATTGAACTCAACAATTCCAAACCAATCAGCATTATCGGTGACGGTAATGTTGTTATCGACGGACAGGCAAGCTCAACCAGTATTTTTGTAATGGATGGTGGAGTTGCAAATTTCACCAACATCGTATTTACAAACAACAATCCAGGATACGGTGGAGCTATCAATGCTGGTTCATACGTTGATATAAACATTTTAATCAATAACTGTACATTTACAGATATCAATTCCACTTCAAGAGGTGGAGCATTCTATGTTGCAACCGCTAAAGGTAAATTGACAGTTAAGGACTCCAAATTCTATAATATTGACAGCGGTTCCTGGGGAGCAATAACCATTGCAACTTCATCCCAGGCTGACGGATTGACTGTTGATATTTCAAATTCAATATTCAAAGGTAACAAAGCAAACAATGGTGCTGCAGTATATTTAAGAGCTGCAAATGTAAACATTATCTGTTCTAAATTCATTGAAAACACTGCAGCTAACGCACCTGGTGCAATATACTTATATAATGCAACTGCAACCATTGACAACTGTGTAATTTCAAACAACACTGCTGGCGGAAAGGGTGTTGCAATAAGTACAACTCCTGTTTCAGGTAGTGTAACAAAAACAACTATTACCAACTGTGTAATAGAAAACAACAATGGAAACGGTCAGACTTTACCTGCAATCTATGCTGACATGAATTTGATTGAAATTTCATATTCATCATTGATTAATGACTTATCAATCGAAACACGTACAGCTACAGGTTATGATGCTGTTTACGGTCAAGGTGTTGTAATTGCAAACAATAACTGGTGGGGAACTAATGACCCTAGCTCAAAAGTTGAAGGTAAAAACATAACTATGGACTCCTGGGTAATCATGAATGTCGTTGCAAACGCAACTGAAGTGATTTCAGGAGACCAAGTGAAATTGACAATAGACTTTAACCATGTAAACACAACTTCCGGCGAGATTCAGGAATTGACCGGTGGAGTAATCCCAATCGATTCATACACTGTCAAACTCACTTCCCAAAACGGTACATTCTCACAGGATGAAGTAGTCGTTAAAAACGGAAAAACCCAAGATGTAATCTTCACATCCGCCGACAACACTGCCCTTATTAAGGCAACATGTGGCGAAGCTAATGTGGACATTAAACTTGCAAAAGGTGTTGAACCATACTATGGCATCATCTATGTGTCAACCGAAGGTAATGACAACAACAACGGTTCCGAACAATATCCTGTTGCAAGCATCGCAAAGGCTATTGAACTTGCATCCATTAACGGAGGATCCGGTGAAATCATCGTAAATGCAGGTACATACACTGGCACAAATTATGAAGTCACCAAGGACTTAAAAGTTACCGGTGTTGGAGATGTTGTGCTTAATGGAGAAGGACAAGGAAGATTATTCAATGTGGCATCTTCCGCTAACGTTGCCAAATTGACATTAATCAATTTAACATTAACCGGCGGAAATGCATATTACGGCAGCGTAATTTACAGTTACGCAAAAGAACTGATTTTGGAAAATGTAAATGTAATCGCTAATCCAACTAGTGGAAACCTCATCACAAACAACGGTAAATTGACTGTAAGCAAATCCAAATTTGCAAACAACACCTGCGGTGATGTAATAAAAAGTTCCGGCAACTATGACATTACAATTACCGATTCCACATTTGACAACAACACCGTAACCGGTTCTTCATCCGATTATGGAATTGTATACATTTCATCCGGAAAAGGCAATTTAATTGTTGAAAACTCAAAATTCACCAATAACGTTGCAAGACAAGGTGTATTGATTGGTTCATCAGATACAGTAATTGATGTAAAAGGCTCAGAATTTATAAACAACACAAACACTGTTTCATACGGTGGAGTTATTCGTGCAAGTTCTACATTAACAGTCACTGAATCCAATTTCATCAACAATAAAGCATTTAGAGATGGTGGAGCAATTTATGTTGGTTTCCTTGGAGATGCAACTGTAACTAAATCAGTATTCATCAACAACACAGTAACCAGCAGCGGATATCATGGTGATGCAATCTACAATGGAAACAAGCTTTCCGTAAATTACTGTGTACTTTTAACCAACGGTACAAAATACTTGATTTACAATGACGGTGATGACAATGTTGTCAACGCCCAATACAACTGGTGGGGAACCAATGATGACCCTAGCTCATTGAATGGTGTAGGAACCTATGAGAACGACTGGGAAGATGAAGTTCCATGCGCTGACGTTGACTCATCCAATTGGGTTGTAATGACCGTGTCAAACAACTTGACCGCAGACGCATTAAAAGTTGGAGATAAGGCTGAATTCACTGTTGACTTCACTCATGATGTAAACAAACAGGCATTGACTGATTCAATCCCTGAAGTTGAAGTAAAAGCAAGTGCAGTTTACGGCGAATTGGACAAGGATAAGGCAACAACCGAAAACAATGTTGCTAAATTCATATTCACAGCCACTGACGGTGGAGTGAACAACGTAACAATCACATCTACTGATGCAGTGAATACCACTGCCGTGACTGTGGAAGAACCTATCGTATTGGAAGTGATTTATGTATCCATGACCGGTGACGACAACAACATCGGTTCAAGGGATGCTCCTGTAGCAACAATCAAACATGCTATGGAAATTGCTGAGAAAGGTAAAATCGTAATCCTGAACGGTAATTATGTAATCACTGAAACATTGGTTGTTAATAAGGATTTAGATATTTCAGGTCAAGGAAATGTTGTCATTGACGGTAATTCCTTAAGAATATTTGAAAACACTGCAAACCTTAATCTAACCAATATTGCATTTACAAATGCAAAATCAGCTTTCGGTTCAGTGCTTTTAAATGACGGAAATTCAACAATTGTCAACTGTAACATCTATTCAAACCAAGCTACCGGATCCAGCGGAAACATTATTAACAATAGAAAAGGCACAATGGTCATTGATAACTGTGACTTCTCTGAAAATGTTGCAAAAAGAGGAGTTGTTGCATCACAATCAGAAACAGACTTATTAATCAATAATTCTGAATTCATTGGAAATGACATGACTTCATTAACAAATACAAACGGTATCGTTTATTCAGCTTCTGCTGACACTGTAGTTGAAAACACAGTATTCAGAAATAACAAAGCTAAATCAGCAGGTGCAATCTATGCAACCAGAGCTTCCTCTGCAACTAAAGGAACATTGGAAGTAACTAACTGTACTTTTGACAACAATATTGCAGTTGAAGGTACTGCTGGTGCAATATTTGCCGGAAGAACCCCAACAACAATCAAGGATTCCACTTTCACCAACAACCAGGCTAACAGTGGAGAATATGTTAAAGGTCAAGGTGGAGCGATTTATCAAACTATGGATGATCTGAAATCCACAATGAGCATTGACAACTGTGTATTCATTAACAACACTGCTGGAGATGCAGGTTCTGCAATCTATGTGAATACCGACCAAGGTACATTCGATATTGCAAATTCAATCATCATCAGCAAAGAAGGTGACGACAAATATGCAATAGACAAGAAAGAAAAAGCAACCACAGTCATTACCGCCAACAACAACTACTGGGGTAATAATACAAAAGCAAACATCGACATTAGTGAAGACAGTAAAATCACATTGGATGTGACTGTTGACCCTAAAGATGCTGTTGCAGGCGATGAAATCACAATCACCGCTGTATTTTCAAATGAAATTCCAGACGGTGTCGAAGTGAGTTTCACTTCTGATTCAGGTAAATTAAACGAAGTTGTTTTAAGCAAAGGCAAAGAAATCACTTTCAAATACACTGTAGATGAAGCGGATAAGGAAATTCTCGTCTCATTAGGTGGAGTTCCTCAGTTCACAGTACTCATCAGTGATATTCCTGATGTAATCTATGTATCTCCTGAAGGTGACGATGCAAACGAAGGATCTATTGACGCTCCTGTAAAAACATTGGCTCATGCAGTTGAAATCGCTAAAAAAGGTCAAATCGTTCTTTTAGAAGGTACCTATAAAACCGGTGATTTAGGAATCATTTCCAACAACCTAAACATTACAGGTGAAGGAAAAGTTGTAATCGATGCGGACAACAGCAACAGACTCCTTTACGTAGGTGAAGATGCAAAAGTTGTTCTTAAAAACCTAATCATGATCAACGGTTACAATGCAGTTGAAAGCGGTGCATTACTCGGAAACTCAAACTATTTAACCCTGATTAACTGTACATTAGCTAATTCAACAGCCGGTGAAAATAACGGTGGAGCAATTTACAATGTTGGTTACTTGACTATCATCAACTCAACTATTGCAAACAACACCGCTAAACTTGGTGGAGCAATCTATTCAGGTACAGGTCTTGCTAAAGGAGCAACAATCAATATTGAAAATTCCGTAATTGAAAACAACGTTGCTAATGGTAATGAAAACAACGGTGGTGGAGCAATATTTGCTCAGCAAATTGCTGGAATGACCATTGACAACACAACATTCAAGGACAATAAGGCATTGACCACTTCAAGCGGTGGAGCAATATTCATTTCACACTCCGAAGCTGAAATGAAAATCACAAACTCCGAATTCATTGCAAACCATGCTAACGGTCAGGACGGTACCGGCGGTGGAGCAATCTACATGGTTGGAACCTCAAATTATGAAAGAAAAGGTAAATTAACCATTTCTGACACTTTATTTGAAAACAACACTGCTGATGCAAACGGTGGAGCAATATATTCAAGAGCTACCACAGTAAATGTTGAAAAATCCGTATTCATAAACAACAATGATGCAAACAACATCTCAGTTTACGGATATGCAACAGAACAAATCAACCCATCCATAACTGCCAATAAGAATTGGTGGGGAACCAATGCTGATCCAAGTGCATTTGTAGGCGGAAACAACAAATACAAACCGACCGTAAACAATTGGGCAATATTGACCATTAAAAATGACACCGAAATCAAGGATGGAAACATCGTAAAATTAACCGTAGCAATTGATTCATATACTGACGGTGAAAGCGTTTATGCACTGGACAGTCCTGTCAATGTTGAAATCCCAGTAACCATCTCCACTAACAAGGGAGATATTGAAGGAGTATTGTCCAACGGTGAATTCACTCACGATTTAGATGCAACAGGCATTAAATACATCTCCGCAAAAGTTGGTGGCGATGAGGAAGTGTTATTCGTAAACACTGTTCCAACAACAATCGCAATGGATGACATTACCGCAGCAAAAGGTGACTCTGTAGAATACACAATCACCGTAACTTCCGATGACGGAACTGTCGTCAACAAGGGAGAAGTTGAACTTTACTTCGGTGAAGATTTAATAGCAACAATTCCTGTTGTGGATGGAACAGCTAAGCAAAGCATTTTAATTTCCAAAGACATCGGAACCTATGATATCAAGGCCAAATTCATTGACACAACCGAACAGTTCGGTGCTAGTGAAGCTACCAAAACTCTTACAGTCACTGGAATCAACAACATTGTAACTCCGGAAACAATAGGTAACTTCTTCGATGAAAACGGTGTAATGAAAGCTAATGTTCCATTCGATGAACTCATATTCCAAGGAGAATTCAAAGACTTAGGAACACTCAAATTAAACAAGGCCATCAACATAACCGGTGACGGTGCACTGTTCAACAACACCGCTCTTTACATCAAGGCCGACAATGTGGCTGTTAAAAACATCAAATTTGTTGCTGATAAGGAATTCGACAACAATGCAGTCATTTATGTTGAAGGTAAAAACAATATAATAGAAAATAACACAATCGATTATGACGCTCCAATCGGTGAATCATACGCTGTTTATGTGGATGGTTCTGATGGAACCAAATTGATTGAAAACGACATTTTCTATGAGGGCAAGTTAGGTGAGGCAACTAGGACCATGGCAATATTTGCAATTGACTCTAACAATATGGTTGTAAGCGATAATAATGTCAAAGCTTCAGTTCCATCCGTTGATGTGGGTTATGGTCCTGCACCTGATTATGCTCCTATGGTATTGTCTGCCGGAATCGAATTTGAAAACTGTAAAAACCTCACATTTGAGGACAACACAGTTATCGTAGACTACAATAAATCTGCAGGATATTCAGATACACTTTACGGTTTAAGAGTTGCAGGTTGTGATGATGCAAACATCGCTGGAAACGACATTGAATTGAACGGTCACCAATACGCCTATGGTGTAGAGGTTTCAGGCAAAAACATAACCCTTGAAGACAACACAATTGATGTAACTTCAGATGACCATTATGCGGCAGGTGTTTCTGTACAAGGAGAAACAACCGCAACTTTTAACGGAAATGACATCACTGCTGAATCAGAAGATGTTGGATATGGTATATATGCTGACAATTGGGGTATTCATGATACCAGTTTAGAAATTGTCGACAACACTATTGAAGTTGACTCTAACACTGCATATGGTTTGTCTCTGGTTACAAATGAAACTGAAATTGACGGCAATGAAATTACCGTTAACGGTAACTACACTATCGGTATCGGTGTCAAAAATGCAAATGCAACCATTAAGGCCAACACAATCAATGCCAACGGTACAAATGTAGGTAAATCTGCAGACGATTACCCAATGGTTAACCCTATCGAAACATTGGGCATTTATGCAGACAACTCAAATGTTACAATTGAAAACAACAACATCACTTCAACAGGAAACAAGACAATTTCATTGAATGGATGTAACGGATCAATTGTCAATAACAAATTGATTGCAAACGGCAAGAGAGGAGATGCAACCATTGCATTGAACAACTCAGATGTAAAAGTTGACAACAACAAGTCATCTGAAGATCCGGTCACCCCACCGGCTAAAGATGTCATTAAAGTGGTTGCAAGCAATGCCAAAGTGGATTACGGATTCCAATATAAGGTTCGCGCTACAATCAATGGTAAATCCGTTGGTGCAGGTAAAGTCGTAACCTTGAAAATAGCTGGAAAAACATTAAAGGCAAAAACTGACAAGAACGGTTATGCTAAATTCACATTGAAAGTAAAACCTAAGAAGTACACTGCCAAAGTGACCTACAACAAGGTGTCAAAAACAGTTAAAGTCACTGTCAAAAATGTTATCAAGGCTAAAAACACAAAGATTAAAAAATCAGCTAGAAAAGTTAGGATTAAAGTAACTTTAAAAACATCTAAGAAGAAACCTATTAAAGGCAAAAAGATTACCCTTAAGATTAAAGGCAAAAAAATAAAAGCAAAAACCAATAAGAAAGGTGTTGCTACCTTTAAGATTAAGAAAAGTATACTTAAAAAACTTAAAGCTGGTAAAAAATACAAATTCCAAGTAATCTACGGTAAGGACGTTGTTAAGAAAACTTTAAGAGTTAAAAGATAGGGATTATAATTAATCTCTATTTATTTTTTCTTTTTTTGGGGGAATGAAAATGGCTGAATATCATAAAATTATTCTTATGGCATTATTGCTTGTGATATTTATAATTCCGTCAAGCTATGCAATAAATAACCAGACAGCTGACGTAGTTCAGCTTGATGACCACCAGACAACCATTGCTATAGATTATAATGATGACGCATTAACTGCTAATAACGATTATTATTTCGATGCATCACTTGAAGACGATAATGGTGATGGATCATCACAAAATCCATATAAATATCTGACTGTGGAAAGAATTAAGGGAAACTGCAACATCCATTTGGCCAATGGGGAATATAATCTAGATGATTATAAGGCAATCGAACAGGTAAACATTATAGGGTCCAATCCCACCAAGACAATAATCAGGTATGACGGTGTAGGATTCAGAGTGAATTCCCTTTTAACATTGACCAATGTCACATTAATGGATTTATCAATTACAAATTCAGGAACCCTCAATGCCACAAACACCATTTTTAACTATGGGTATGGCAGTGCACCTGACAGTTATGGAAATAATTATGGAGGTTCAATCTACACATCTGACTTGAATGCCAATTCCAAAGTGACAATAAACAACTGCACATTCGAAGGAGGTTACGCCGTCTATGGTGGAGCGATATACATGGGCGCAGGCTATTTGAGCGTATCAAATTCCAGGTTCATAAACAACTATGCGTATAATTTCGGTGGAGCCATAGCCTGTGAAAATACAGCAGACGTAACCATTTCAAGATCAAAATTCATTAAGGACTATACTATTGATGATGCCGGCGGTGCAATCTATATCAAATCATCTCCACTTAAGGTTGACCACACTGATTTCATCAACTGTTCGGCAACATTTGGAGGTGCAATAACCACATTAAACAGTGCAGTAACACTGAATTACAATAATTTTTATAATAACTCCGCAAAATGGGATGGTGGATCTGTTTATCATATGTACGGTACTTTTGCATCCACATATGGAGTGTTTAATAATAACTCTGCAAGAAACGGAGGAGCATTATTCATAGACAATTCCACAGATTTGGTATTGCTTTCCAACTCATTTGAAAATAACAATGCCAAAATTCAAGCTGGAGCAGTATATTCCCTATTAAGCAAGTTGAGATTGCCTATAAAGAACAATCATTATAACAATAACAACGCTCCAATGGACAAGGATTATATTGACTCCAAGGATTTAAACGTCCATCTTGGTGGGGAAAACTATACAATTTATAATGCTGAAGACATTGAAATCACTGACTTTCCTAGCTATTACAGCTTAGTGGATGAGGGATTGGTGTCACAAGTTAAAGACCAACAGTCAAGCGGGAACTGCTGGGCATTTACAGCCATGGCGGTATTGGAGTCCTGCCTTAAAAAGGCAACAGGAACAGAATTTGACCTGTCTGAGGAAAACATGAAAAATCTGATTGCACTGTATTCCGATTATGGCTGGAAGATGGATACCAATGAAGGAGGATATGATTCCATGCCATTCGGTTATTTTGCAAGTTGGCTGGGTCCTGTAAATGAAACTTCAGATTTGTTTGATGACAAATCAGTTTTATCACCGGTTTTAAACAGCATATTGCATATCCAAAATATACTGTTCTTGAAAAGGGACAATTACACAGACAATGATGCAATTAAAACCGCTATCCTGAAATATGGTGCAGTCGGAACCTCAATATACTTTGACAACTATTATCTAAACAATGGAAAGGACTATTTCACTTGGGCACTTTATCCTTCAAACCATGCAGTGACAATTGTGGGATGGAATGATACCTATTCAAGGGACAATTTCTATTTCGGCAGTTACGCTGCAGGTGATGGTGCATGGATAGTGAAGAACAGCTGGGGACCAAATTGGGGTGACAATGGTTACTTCTATGTGTCATATTATGACGAGTCATTTGCAAAACCTGGCGTTGAAGGAATCGCTTATACATTTATTTTAAATGACACTGTAAAATACGATAAAAATTATCAGTATGATATAGCAGGTAAGACTGATTATCTGCATGATGACAGGACATCTGTATGGTACAAGAACAAATTCACAGCCACAGACAATGAAATCCTGTCTGGAGTTTCAACATACTTCGAAAAATTAACCAATTGGACATTATCGGTTTATGTGAATGGCATTTTGAAAACAGTTAAAAGTGGAATGTCCAAAGCGGGCTATTATACTTTCCATTTGGATGATGTTGTACCGTTATATAAAGGGGACATATTTGAAATAGTCTTTAACACAACTTCAGAAAAATTATCTTCCGTGCCGATTTCAGAGATTGCATCACTCAACAAGGCAATCTATTATCCTGAGATATCATATGTAAGCTATGACGGCGTAAACTGGGAGGATCTCTTTTATCTTTCAAAAACCTATGCGCTGCATACCTACAAATCTCAGGTTGCATGCATAAAGGCATTCACTCAATTGGCAAAATACAATACTACTGTGGATGTTTCTGTCAATGGAGGTGGCATTTCAGTAAGTGTGGTTGACCAATTCAAAAGACCTGTAAAAGACGGTAGAATCATTGTCAAATTCAATAACGCCACACAAACATTGAATCTTATCAATGGTAACGCAACCATACCTTTCAGTCTGGCTGACGGGATATATGGTGTTGATGTGACTTATGAATCTGGAAGCTATAACGCTTCACATGCGAATTTGACATTTGAAATATTGTTAAAAATGGATCTTCCTTCAAGTAATGTGTATTGCTTTAATTCAAATTATATGCTTGTCCTTCATGACCAGTACGGCCAGGGCATTTCAGGCAAGGCATTGATTTTTACCTTAAACAACAGGGAATTTGAAAAGGTCAGTGATGAAAATGGGGAAATTATTCTGCCTATTGATTGGGGTGTTGGAAAATATGTACTTACAATCACCAATCCAAACAACAATGAGAGTGTTAGCCAAAACATTGAGGTTCGTCCACGTTTAAGTGATAACAGAAACATTGTCATGTATTATGGGGCAAACAGCTATTATAAACTAAGAGTCCATGATGATTTCGGCAAAGCCATTTCAGGCGAAACTGTCAAAATTGTTGTTAATGGAAAAGTCTATTCGGTTAAAACAGACAAAAACGGATTTGCCAACCTTAAACTTAACAAGTTCAAAGTAAACAAATACACTGTTACTGTTAACTATAAAGGATTTAAGGTTTCAAATAAAATAACCATCAAATCAACATTGACTGCAAAAAACAAATCAATCAAGAAAGGCAAAACCCTTAAATTTAAAGCCAAACTGGTCAACAGCAAAGGCAAGGCCTTGAAGGGTAAAAAACTGACCTTTAAAATTAAAGGCAAGAAATACACAGCCAAAACAAATAAGAAGGGTATTGCAACCATTAAAGTCAAAAAGCTTAAGGTCGGCAAATATACAATAAAAACCAGTTATGGAAAAGTTAAGATTACAAACAAGATAACAGTTAAAAAATAAATTAACTTTTCCCCTTATTTTTTTTAAATTTAGTTATAACTAAATAACCATTATTTTTTTAGTTTAAACTAAATTTTTAATCGAACAATTTATATAATATTAAATCTTATATACTTATTAATTAAAAAAAGCATTTTTAAAGGGAGAATAATGGACATCATAACTAAAGATGACAATACTCAAAAGGTATTTTTAAGTGAAAATGCACTTGATGTTTTGGAAATTCTTGAAGCGCACTATCCATATATTCTGGATTCCATCAAATCCGAAGGTTTCATATTGAAATACAATGAATGCAATCTGTTCAAGGAACTTGTCCATGACAAAAAGGTGGTGGGCTTCTGTTCATACGACTTTTCAAGGGAATTCATCACCGCCGCACTGAACAATATTTATGTACTTCCGGAATACAGGGGAAATAAGTTGCTCTTGTCCGAACTGAAAAAGACAATGGAGGAGCACAACAAGCCCAGCATAATGGAGCCGACCCGTTTTGTCGTTGAACTTTTAATCAAATATGGTTTTGCTTTGAAAGTCAATGACGACATTGTTGCAAGCGCCATTGAGTTTGTCATTCCAGGAAGCCATGTGATGTCCAATGCCGCTTATGACAATGAGGAGCTGTCAACCCATTTTTATGATTTGAGCATTTGCTCAAGCATTCATATTCTTGACTGGAAAAACAAATCCATAGCATATAGTGCCCCTTTGAATGACGACATCCTCCGCTTTGATGGGATTAAACATGTTGATGATGCATATGTGGATAGTCTCATAGATTTTTACATGAAAAATGACGTAAAGCTAATGGAAACCATTTTAAAACTTGAGGAAAACCTTGCCATTAAAAATTACACTCTTGAAGAGATAATAGGTGATGACGACAACTTCTCAATTTACATAGAAAGCATGATTGACGATGCCCACGTCACACGGGAAAAGGCCTTGAAAATCAAACAGCAGATAAAAGAGGAATACGAAGCGGGCATGATATTAAACGAGTCACTTATGATCCGGCTGGAATATCTTTTCAATGAAAATCCTGTACCTACAATAACATCACACATCGAGGTCTGTCCATATTGCAGCATGCCTGTTGATGACCATGACAGGTTCTGCCATTTCTGTGGTATCAATCTTGAATTCGACCTCGAAAGGACTGAGGAAAATCTCTTTGAATATGTCAACACTCATGAAAGTGATTTTAAGGAGGATATCCGTTTCGTCGCATACAAATTCTTAAGGTTGGTTGAATCAAAAATAGAACTTGAATATTCAATATTCACTATTGAACATACATATAACATCAGGTGGGAAAAATTGAATTCATTTTTAAGGGATAATAATTACTTTAATGACAATAAAATCACTTCTGAAGGTTATGTTTTCCTAAATAATCATCCTTTGCATTTTTGGGAGAAATATGGAATGGATATTGTTAACTATAATGATTTTGAAAAGTATTTTTATGAGAACGCTGACTCAAATCCTCATGAAATCTGTTTAAAATATTTAAAACAATTTGGTGATGATGAAGATTTTGTTGAAATTATAACTAAAATTAATAAGGATTGTTTAAAAAATTAACTATTTTTTATATAATTATATATTCTATTTAAAAAAATATAATATTATAATTTTTATTCATTTATTTTTATAAAATAATATTTTTATACTATTAAAACCAATATTAAAGTGTACATTTTAAGTTAATATTCATTAACTTATCTTTGTTTAAAATTATTAAGATTATTTTAACAAATGTATAGGAAAATGGTGTGATAATAAATGAATGAGAAAATGAAATTAGGATTAGTTGCTGCTGTTTCAATTATACTCCTTTTTGTTTTATCATTATGGATTTCAACAACACCGGCAAACGCTGACAATTCCGTTAGATTCGGAATATTAACATTATTACCGCCACTTGTTGCTATAGCATTGGCATTTATTACAAAAGAGACAATATTGTCATTATTCATCGGTGTTTTTGTTGGGGAATTCATGTTATGTTGCAATGATTTAAACATCATCTCAACTATAATCAATGCTTTCCTGGATTTAGGTTCACAGATTATTTCTTGTATGGCAGATCCATGGAATGCAGGAATCATTCTCCAATGTCTTCTCATTGGAGGAGTAATCCAATTGATTACAAAAATGGGTGGGGCAAAGGCTCTTGCTGACGCATTCGCTAAAAGGGCGGACACTCCAAGAAAAGCTCAACTGTTCACATGGGTTTTAGGATTATGTGTATTCTTTGACGATTATGCAAACTCATTGATTGTCGGTCCTATCATGAGGCCGGTAATGGACAAACTTAAAGTATCTAGAGAAAAATTGGCATTTGTTGTGGATGCAACTGCAGCTCCTGTAGCGGGAATTGCAATTATATCCACCTGGATTGGATTAGAAATCAGTTTAATTGCTGCCGGTTTCCAATCAGTTGGTGTGACCAACGTAACCGGATTTGGAATATTCCTTCAAACAATTCCATACAGATTCTACAATATATTTATCCTTTTATTCATTGTAATCTCAGCAATTACATTATATGAATTCGGTCCGATGAAAAAAGCAGAACAAAAAGCACGTGCCAGAAAAGAAGATGAAGAAATCGTTGTTCCTGAAGCACCTGGTTTTGATGAAGTAAAACCAGTTGAAGGAATCAAACTGTCTGTCTGGAATGCAATCATTCCTATTGGAACACTGATTATCGGTGCATTGATAGCATTCTACTGGAGCGGATACACCACCATTTTAGGTGGAGAAGACCAAGCTCTCATTACCTTGATGAAAACTTCACCGTTATCATTCAACGGTATATTTGAAGCATTATCACAATCTGACGCTTCCGTTGCACTCTTCCAGGCTGCACTTCTTGCATCCATCGTTGCAATCGTAATGGCTGTGGGTGAACGCATACTCACCATTGAAGATGCAATATCCGAATGGATCGGCGGTATGAAAACCATCGTTATCACCGGTGTAATCCTGCTTCTTGCATGGTCCCTTGGTGGAGTAATCGGTGAAGTTGGAACCGCTGATTATCTTGTTGGTGTTTTAAGCAGTACCATTCCTGCATGGATTGTACCTTCCCTGATTTTCATATTGGGTGCGCTGATTTCATTTGCAACAGGTACAGCATACGGTACAATGAGTATATTGATGCCATTGGCCATTCCTCTTGCATGGGCTGTAAGTACCGGAGACATGAACTTCACAATCGTATGTACAAGTGGAGTATTGACCGGTGCAATTTTCGGAGACCACTGTTCTCCAATCTCAGATACAACTATCCTTTCATCTATGGGTACAAGCTGTAACCACATTGACCACGTTCAAACACAAATCTATTATGCAATATTCGTTGCTTTAGTAGCAATACTCATTGGTTACATCCCAGCAGGTTTAGGCGTACCGTTCTACGTCTCATTGGTTGCTGGTGTAATCGTGATGTTTGTTGGACTGAGAATACTAGGTGAAAAGGTAGACTTTGAAGAAGTTGAAGAGGCCTCCTCTTAAACTTCACTTATTTTTTTTAATTTTGTTTAAATTTAGGTATGCCTAAAAATATTTATATCATTTTGTATAAATTAATATATATGAACGATAAGGACAATCATCTGCCGCTTTTTGGAGTGGGACCATTTTTAATTTTTCCAATCATTATTGCAACAGCAACTGTAATTTTGTTGTCCTACTACAATATGATTCCCGCATTTAAGTCCAACGGATTGATAATGGCAGTTATTGGAATTGTATTGATTACTTTGGGAATCATTTTCTGGCTACTTGCGGTGTTAAACTCTAGAATCGACAAAAATATCAAATCAAACAAGCTGGTCACAACAGGGATTTACGCTTTGGTTAGACACACAATCTATGCTGCGTTTCTTTATGCAGTGACAGGTTTGACATTCATCTCCAATAATTTGTATCTGTTGATATTGCCTGTAATATGCTGGCTTATTTTGACAATAGCCATGATGAAAACAGAAGAGAAGTGGCTTTCGATAAATTCGGTGAGAGTTATGCCGAGTATTCAAGAAATGTATCAAGATTTGTTCCGTTCTTAAGGATATGATAACATGGGAATTTTTGAAAATATGAGAAAGCCGAAAGGAAAACTTGGAAACATACAATTAAAATCTATGAACAAGGAACACACTCCAGTGGCATTGTGGAACCTGATGCATTTGGACATCAAAAGTGACGATATAATCTTGGATGTCGGATGCGGTGGAGGAATTAACATCAACAGAATGGCATCAAAGGCAAAAAAGGTATATGGCGTTGACTACAGCATTGAAAGTGTCAAACTGTCAAGAGAGGTCAATGAGGAATACGTCAGCAAGGGAAAGGTTGAAGTGCTTGAAGGAAATGTGTTGTCCCTGCCGTTTGATGATGACAAATTTGACATTGTAACAGCATTTGAAACAGTCTATTTCTGGCCAGATATTGAAAAGGCATTTGGTGAAGTTAAAAGGGTTTTAAAACCTGGTGGAATATTCCTGATTGGAATGGAGTCAAACGGATCAGACAATCTTCCTATGAAAATATCTCAAAAACTCATAGACATGACCGTTTATAATGATGAGGAGTTAACTCAATTTTTAGAAAACAACGGTTATGGTGAAATTACAGTATATCTGAGGGACGCAAAAAACAAAGAGGAAATTGTCAAGTCCAATGGTGAGGTAAAAAGGATTGCTGATGACTATAATCATCGGGCGTTTACCGATAAACTGGTAGAATGGATGACAATTGTTGCAAAAAAATAATCAGTATGCATCACAGATATGTTTATATGTGCAGAACTTGCATAAGAATTGTCTTTTAGGATAGAAATTGCCCTTGTTTACTTCATTTCTGACATGGTAGAATGTATCGATTGCCTCATCAATCTCACGTGAATGAAGGAACTTGCGCTTATTTTCCTCATCACATACATCAAGCAACCTTAAACGACCGTTTTTTGTAAAGAATATTCCCACACTTGAAACGTCCCTTTCACAGACATTTTCAACAAGCAACTTATAATAGCACAGTTCACGGCGATACTTTGAAAATGAATTTGAATTTCCGGTCTTGTAGTCGACAACCACTAAATCACCGTTTTCATCCTCAAGAATGATGTCGCATATTCCTGAAAACCGATGTGTTTCATCAAGAAGGTACTCCTCCTGTGAAAACAGCTTGTAGTCGCTTTCAACAAAGACTTCCCTGAAAAATGTTGCCAGATTCTCGATGTGGTTGTCCAGATCATATAGGTTCTCTTCAAAAGCTATCTTAACCAGTTCATTTTCAATGTCAACTCCGTCCAGTTCATCGCCGAACTTTTCAGAGAACTTCTCGGCAATCAGATGCACATTGGTGCCTATCTGCATATAGACATTAGGCTCAACCTCTATTTCATCAATATACTGGAATTTAAACTCCAATGGGCATTTGAGATAGGTATTTATTTTTGATTTGGATAGCTTCATAATAATTTTTTCCTTAATTTTTTTAATCTGGATTCTTTTCCATAACTTTCTACACAGGACTCGAATTTATCTGCATTTTTTGATTTTAACGCACAGCTGTAGATATGTTTATATTTAGGGTCTAACTTATTTTTAAAGTAATCGTCGCCTTCCCACTTCTCTTGGTATTTCAGATAATTCTCTTTTATTTTTTCAAACAACTTTTCCTTTGATGCAGGATCCGCCTTTTTAAATATATTGTAGATATTGATGAAAATCCTGTAGTACAGTTCTTTTTTATGCAGGCTATGATTGTATTCATCACACAAATCAAGCAACATGTTTGTTATATCGATTGTATCCAGTGACTTTAGACTTATTTGGGTTGTTGTGGATTCTGTATGCTTTCTTCGGTTATAGAGAAATTCATCATAAAATACGATTCTTTTAGCCTTAAAAAGTGCTTCTGTAAAAAAGACATTGTCCTCAAAAAGCAGGCCTTCGGGAAATCTGATGTCCCTGATGAATTCATGATTGAATAGGATTCCAGGTTGGCAGACACATAAATTCAGTGCCATTTTTGAAACATCTGAATAGTTGAAGGTTTCATCCCCTACTGCCTCTTTTAGGTATGGCATATTGTAGTAGTCATCATCTATGATTTCGCCGCTGTCTTCATTGAAGTTTCTGATTTTAAACATTACAAAATCGGCATGTTTTTCTTCTATAATATCTAAAACGTCCTCAAGCGCATTATCATTCAGATAATCGTCACTGTCCATAAAGTACATATATTCTCCACAGGCATATTCTAATCCCCTGTTTCTGGCGACTCCGACACCCTGATTTTCTTGTGTGTAAACCTTGACCCTTGTGTCTCTTTTTTCAAAATCGGTTAATATGTCAAGTGATCCGTCGGTTGAGCCGTCATTTACACAGATTATTTCAATGTCTTCAAATGTCTGATTTAAAATGCTGTCAATGCACTGCCTTAGATAGCTTTCGGTATTGTATACGGGAACTATCACTGAAATTTTTACCATAATTCATCAAATCGATATAATTTTTACAATAATCTATTTAATGTTTAAAATATATATTGTTAATTACAATATTTTGGAGAGATTTTAAAATGAAAATTATCGCACTTCAAGCAAGTCCACGTAAAGGTGGAAACTGTGATGTATTAATGGATGAAATGATTAAAGGTATTGAGGAAAACGGCGGGGAAGTAGTAAAATACTACCTTGAAAAATGTGACATTGCACCATGTAAGGCATGCATGCACTGTGCTGAAAACCCTGAATGTATCCGTAAAGATGACGGTAATGAAATTATTCAGGCATTACTCGATGCTGACGGTGTAATATTTGCAACACCTATCTACTATGGTCAAATGACTGCACAAGGTAAACTTATCATTGACCGTTTCTATAAAATCGGAAAATTCAATGATGAATCCCTATCAGGTAAGGCTGCATTGATTTTCACTGAAAACCAACCTGAAGGAACATATGGACAGTACATTGAACTGACTAAAGCTTCACCATTTGCATTCGTCGGATATGAAGTACTTGGCCATGTTGATGCCGGTTCAGCAGGACCTGCAGGTATCGTTGCAGAAGAACAAGAAAACAAACTTAAAGAAGCATACGAGTTAGGTTTAAAATTCTAAAACCTAATACTTTTTTTTTACTTTTTTGTTGTAAACTACAACAGTTTTATATACTATTTTTAACAAAGTCTTAACTATGTCAGAATTAAATTTAACCAGCGAATGGGATAAGGTATTTCCCAAATCAGAAAAAGTACACCATGAAAAGGTAACTTTCACCAACAGATACGGAATAACATTGGCTGCTGATTTATACAAACCATTGGAAGCTGAAGACAAATTGCCTGCAATTGCGGTTTGCGGTCCATTCGGTGCAGTCAAGGAACAGTCATCAGGACTATATGCACAAAAACTTGCAGAAAACGGATTTTTGACAATAGCTTTTGACCCGTCATTCACCGGTGAAAGCGGAGGTTTTCCAAGATACATGGCATCTCCCGACATCAACACAGAAGATTTCCAGGCTGCTGTTGACTTTTTGGTCACCAACGATGAAGTCGATGCAGAAAGGGTTGGAATCCTCGGTATCTGCGGATGGGGAGGAATGGCATTAAATGCGGCTAGCTTGGACACCCGTATCAAGGCTACTGTAACCTCAACAATGTACAACATGACCCGTATCAACGCAAAAGGATATTTTGACGAGGCAGACAGTGCGGATGCAAGATATGAAATGAAAGTAATGCTCAACAATCAGAGAACCGAAGACTTTAAAAACGGCGAGTATGCCATGGGTGGGGGTGTAGTCGATCCACTTCCTGATGATGCGCCATTCTTTGTAAAGGACTATTATGACTACTATAAAACCGAAAGGGGTTATCACAAACGTTCACTCAACTCCAATGACGGATGGACAGCAATAGGTACAATGTCATTCATATCACAGCCTATAATTGCATATTCCGATGAAATCAGGTCTGCTGTTTTAATCATCCATGGGGAAAAGGCACACTCATGCTATTTCTCAAAAGATGAGTTTGAGAAACTGACAGGTGACAACAAGGAACTGATGATCATCCCTGAAGCTGTTCACACAGACCTCTATGATGATATGGACATCATTCCATTTGACAAAATTATTGAATTTTATAATAAAAATTTATAAAGTTCTTCTTTTTTTTTTAAAAACATTTAATGATTATCAAACCAAAACCAAATGATAATAAGCAATGAAGTTCAAAATATCATTATGGGTTTAGGTTCATTTTTCAAAAGAGGAAAAAAGCAAAAAGAGGATGTTGTCGAGGAATGTCACATCGACATTAACGTTGATGACTGTGACGGATGTGAAAAATGCTCAGTTGCATGTCCGAACAATGTGTTGATGCTTGCTGATGATGTGATGTCCGTTCGTGATGCGCAGGTGTGCAAAAGCTGCAGGGTTTGCGTTGCAATATGTCCGAGTGACTGCATTACAGTCAACTGATTTTTTCACGTATTGTATCGATGAAACTTCTGTTTTCAAACTTGATTATTCTGGTAATCTTATCTGATTTTTTAATTTTTATTGTATCATCACTGAATACCTCAATTGCTATGCCGTCATATAGAACATAGGATGTGGTGTCATCCCTAAGTTCGTTTATTTTAATTTCTATTGTAGAATTGTCTGACAATATTATGCTTCTGTTTATTACGGTATGGGGAGCAATTGGTGTTAATGTTATTATCTCAGCTGTCGGATCAACGATAGGTCCTCCGCATGAGAGGTTATATGCTGTTGAGCCGGTTGGTGTGCAGACCAGAATCCCGTCTGCTGTATATGAGTTTATAAGCTTGCCATCAACTATTGCATCAAACCTCACGACGCCGGAAATGTTTTTAGAAATTGCTATCTCATTCAATGATTCGGGAATTTCAATGATTTCTCCGTTATTTCTGATTATTTCTCCCTCAAGCATCATCCTGTCTTCAATGTAATATTCACCCTCAATAATATTTTTCAAAATCAATCTGATATCCTCAGGATTAACTTCGGTAAGATAGCCCAGTGTACCGGTATTAATTCCCACTATTGGCTTGTCGGATAATCTTGCGGTCTTTAGAAATGTTCCGTCACCGCCAATGGAAAAGATTATGTCGGCATCACCGATTTCATTTGTAACCTCAATATCCAAGTCATTGGCATGTCTGATTAAGTCATCTCTTGTTTTCAGGGCAATTTCTTTATAATTGTCGGTTTTGATGAATATTTTCATAATCATAATTTGGACTGCATCACTAAAATATTTTTCTTGCATAATCCTTAAAAGCAGAAGGGATAATTTGACATGATTGAATAATGATTTCAATTATTTAAAAAGCATCTTTAAAATATCGACAACAGAAATAAAAAACAATTATTGTGAATTGACTCATCCACATTAGAATATTCAAAATGGTTGAAATCCATATATTTTTGCAAAAATACATTAATTAAAAAACAAATATATTTAATCAACAATAAATTTTGGAGAAAAAAGATGATATATTCAACTGAAATTGAAAATATGTGTCCTGTTAGAAAAGGTGCAAATCACGACCCTGCTCCAATTCCTGAAGAGGGAAAATGGGTTAAAGCAAAGGAAGTAAGTGACATTTCCGGTTTTACCCACGGTATCGGATGGTGCGCTCCACAGCAAGGATGCTGCAAACTGACATTAAACGTTAAGGATGGAATTATTGAAGAGGCACTGGTTGAAACCCTGGGATGCTCAGGTATGACACACTCAGCAGCTATGGCCGGTGAGATACTTGTTGGAAAGACAATCCTTGAGGCATTGAACACCGACCTTGTGTGTGATGCAATCAACACCGCAATGCGTGAACTCTTCCTGCAAATCGTTTACGGAAGAACCCAGTCAGCATTCTCTGAAGGAGGACTTCAAATCGGTGCGGGTCTTGAAGATTTAGGTAAAGGCCACAGAAGTCAGGTGGGAACAATATACTCCACCAAGGCTAAAGGTCCGAGATACCTTGAACTTACAGAAGGTTACATCACAGAAATCGGACTTGATGAAGATAATGAAATCATAGGTTACAAATACATAAACCTGGGAGTCATGTTGGATGCAATCAAAGAGGGTGTTGACCCGATGGAAGCCATTGAAAAGGCAACCGGTCAGTACGGAAGATTTGATGATGCAGTCAAAAAAATAGATCCAAGGAGTGAATAAGCATGAGTTTATTTGAAAGTTATGAAAGAAGAATCGACCAGATCACTCCAGTACTTGAGAAATATGGTATCAAGGACCTTGAAGAAGCAAAACAGATTTGTCTCGACAAAGGGTTTGACCCGTATGAAATCGTTAAGGGCGTTCAGCCAATATGTTTTGAAAATGCATGCTGGGCATATACATTAGGCGCTGCAATAGCCATTAAACAAGGATGCACAAAAGCTTCCGATGCCGCAAAGGCTATCGGTGAAGGACTTCAGGCATTCTGCATACCTGGAAGTGTGGCTGATGACAGGCAAGTGGGATTAGGTCACGGAAACCTTGCATCAATGCTTTTAAGTGATGAAAGTGAATGTTTCGCATTTCTTGCAGGCCATGAAAGTTTTGCGGCTGCAGAAGGTGCAATAGGAATTGCAAACTCAGCTAATGAAGTGCGTGAAAAACCTTTAAGGGTTATACTAAACGGTCTTGGTAAGGATGCCGCACTCATAATTTCAAGAATCAACGGATTCACACATGTTGAAACCGAATTTGACTATTTCACTGGTGAAGTGAAAGTCGTCAAGGAAAAGGCATACTCCGACGGTGAACGTGCAAAAGTCAGATGCTACGGTGCCGATGATGTGCGTGAAGGAGTGGCTATCATGCATCTTGAAGGGGTTGACGTATCTATTACCGGTAATTCAACAAACCCTACACGTTTCCAACACCCTGTAGCCGGAACCTACAAGAAGGAATGTCTCCTTCAGGGTAAAAAATACTTCTCAGTAGCTTCAGGTGGAGGAACAGGAAGGACACTTCACCCTGACAACATGGCGGCAGGACCTGCATCCTATGGTATGACAGATACATTAGGTAGAATGCACTCCGATGCGCAGTTTGCCGGATCATCATCAGTACCTGCCCACGTTGAAATGATGGGACTTATTGGTATGGGCAACAATCCGATGGTAGGTGCTTCCGTAGCTGTGGCAGTTGCCGTTGAAAAGGCAATGAAATAAGGGAATCATTTCCCTTTTCTTTTTTTTAGGAGTCATAATAATGTCAACAATGTGGGGATTGACCGTTAGGGGAATCTGTGAACTTGACGGCAAGGTACTGCTTTTGAAGGTCCGTTCACGCTCATCACATGATGCAAACAAATGGGAGATTCCAGGCGGAAAGGTCAAGAAATGTGAATATTTCGATGAGGCCCTCAAAAGGGAATACCTTGAGGAAACCGGCCTTGAAATAGACATCAAATCATTGCATAATGTTGTAAGAAATGACTATACCGCATGCAAGACCTCAGAGGAGGTAAAGTCAATCCAGCTTATAATGAAAGTCACTTGCCAAAGCGATGAGATAACAATCAGCAGGGAACATGACGACTACGGATGGTTCAGCTGGGATGAAATTGATGAAATGATTGAGAATGGCTTGCTGACTCCTGCTGCGGCCAATGCATTTGGAAAAAATTAAGATAACTTAAACACAATTTATATAATCAATGATATTAAATATTAATCTGATAGTATGTTAGAGTGGACAATCTGTACAAAATGTGGAAAAGTTCTGGACAATTCAAAGGACATCTGTCCAAGCTGCAACAGCAAAACCAAAAAGCTTAACATGGATTTTTTTAAAAATCATTTGGCTAACTTGACTTTTCTGATAAAGACTTTGGACATTGATTTGGTAAAGGATTATTGTCCACAGATTAAATCACAGGATGCATCCCTAAATGTCATAGTTCTTGATGACCTGTTTAAATATTTCACATATCTCAGTTGGGGTGATGGAAAAATCACCGACAACGAATTGACATTTATCAATGATTTGCTTGATGCGAACTACTCAATTGATGATTTGCAGAGTCTTTCAGACAGCACTCCCGATGATTTGCCGCTGTCATTTGAGTGTCTGCATGAACTGGACCTGTTTGCACAGGAGTTTGACATGTATGCCGTAAAGTCCTGCAATGAACTATTCAACTCGTATAAGTTCCTGGGCAAGTTCTTCATAACTGTTGACGGTGAACTCAATCCGGAAGTGCTTGACAAATATAATAAGTACATTGATGATTTGGAAAACGCCTTGGGAGATTATCTCGTTGAAGATGACGGCATGACCTATCAGCTTCCTAAAAACATCACACAACCGAAAGAGGAGGAGGAACACCACTCAATCGATGAATATCTTGATGAGCTGAACAGGCTTGTCGGTCTTGAAAAGGTCAAAAAGGATGTAAACTCATTGATCAATCTCGTGCAGATTAGAAAACTCAGAAAAGACCGTGGAATAAAACAGCCTCCAATGAGTCTTCATCTGGTTTTCAGTGGAAATCCTGGAACAGGTAAGACAACAGTTGCAAGACTTCTGTCAAAGATATATCATGAAATCGGACTTCTCTCCAAGGGACATCTGATTGAAACCGACAGGTCAGGCCTTGTAGGCGGATATGTGGGACAGACCGCAATTAAAACAAAGGATGTAATAGACCAGGCAATGGGCGGAATACTCTTTATCGATGAGGCATATTCCCTTGCATCATCTTCCGAAAATGACTACGGCAAGGAAGCTATAGATACGATATTGAAGGCCATGGAGGACAATCGTGATGATTTGATTGTCATAGTAGCCGGATATCCGGAACTCATGGACAGGTTCCTTCATTCAAATCCAGGTCTGGAGTCAAGGTTCAACAAGTTCATATTCTTTGAGGATTACAATGCCGATGAGCTCTATGACATATTCATGCTCATGTGCGAAGGGGCTAACCTGAGTCTTGATGATGCCGCAGATGACTACGCGCACCAGTATTTCACAAAAATGTATGAACACAAGCCTGCCAATTTCGCTAACGGAAGGGCCGTTCGGAATTTCTTTGAAGAGGTAATTACCTCACAGGCCAATCGTCTGGCACCGCAAAAGGATATAACTGATGAGGAATTAAATACATTAACATATGAAGATTTTTTAGTTGAGGATTAACATGTCAAAAATATGCGAAAACTGCGGAAAGACAGTAAATGATGATGCAAAGTTCTGTCCATACTGCAAAAACAAGACATTTAGAAACAAGTACGAAGTTACAACTCCAAATGATAATATTGTCCATAAGGCATTTTATTGGCAATATTCTGGAGGTAGCGTATTGTCCAAAACAAAGATAGCTTCAATAAGCGTGTTTGCATTTTTCTTTTTAATGTGGCTATTTTCGGGTGCACCTCCAATATTTGTGGTAATAACATTAATCTTTGCATTGGCAACATACCTGTTAGGTTTTGCAATCCACAAGTTCCTTGGGGAACCCTCATTCAATAAGATCAGATACAATGACTACGGCCTGATTCAGGATCTAAAACATTTACTGTTCTATTGGCAGGACAGGACAGGAGGATATATTTTATCCAAAACCAAAATATTTTCATTTGCAGTATTTCTATTGGTATTTGGCTTGGGTTTGACCACATTTAACACATTGGTGGTCTTTTCAGCAATATTGCTTGCACTTCTTTTTGAAATTCCAGTGTTTGTCTTGGGTTTTCTCATACACAAGTTGACATTGTCCGATACATCCCAACATGAACTGCCCGAAAAGAAAGTCAAGCCCAAAAAGGTTAAGGAAGTCAAAAAGGTTGAAACCGCAAGCTCAAATCCACAGGTTATTCCGGAATATGTCGGATATCTCTCACAGCTGGATGATTTAAATGGCAAGTTCGCTTCCAAGGAAAAGTCCGCACGTGATTTGATTGAAAAAAGATTTGAACCGCCTCAACTGACATATACACGTTTCATCAGTGGAGTGGATAAGTCAAGCGAGTTGTTTAAAAAACATTCTGATTCAGCATATACGATGATAAACCTTGCAGATGAGTATTCACCAAGAATTGCCGGCGAGGTTGAAACAAAAATAGATATTTTAAAGTCAATCATTGAAAAGCTGGATGATTTGTCTAACGAATTGATACTGAATAACAATCTGTCCAATAAGGATGATGTCGACAATCTGATTAATGACATGGACAATCTGATTGATTCAGTAAAAGACTATGAGCAATGATGGCTTTTGTTATCATCATTATTTTTTTAAAGGGAGTTTAGTTTTCAAATGCTCTCTCACAATTTTTAAATATATATTAACTATTAAACTATCAAACAATGTGGCAGTATAGCAATTATTCAAAAATAAGTCCTGTGGCCCAAAGGAATTTCCCGTTTAAAAATCCGAGAGATGACCAGCTGGAAACCATTTCAGAGATAATCGATGCAATAAACAGGGGCTATAAATATATCATTCTCGAAGCGGGGACAGGTACTGGCAAGTCCGCTATAGCTGCAACATTATCATCAATATATGATTCATCATATATACTGACTGTCACAAAACAGCTGCAGGACCAGTATCTTGAGGATTTCACCAATATGAGTCTTGTAAAGGGCAGGAAAAACTTCAGATGCCGAAGGGATATGTCATTGACCTGTGATGATGGAAAATGCATACTTGAAGCCGATCCATGTGAAAACCCAAAAACGGACTGTGATTATTATATCCAGAAATTCAAGGCTTTAAACTCAAAAACCGTAATTTCAAATTATCATTACATGTTTTTGGAGCTTAATTATGTTAATGATTTTACCAGAAGGGAACTGATGATATTTGACGAGGCACATAACCTGGAAAATGTGCTGATGAGCCAGCTGAAACTTGAATTTTCCATTGCCGACCTGAAGCACTACCTTAAGCTTGACATTGAAGACGAACTGATATACGAACTGGACAATGGGGACTATGACGTGTGGCTTCTGTTTATCCAGGAGATTAATGACAACTTTCAAAAGGAACTGGATAAGATAATAAATGTTTCAAAACCACATCTAATAGAGAAGATATCATATATCAAACAAAGGATAAGCGACTGCAACAGATTTATTGAAAACATCACCTATGATCCGTACAGTTGGGTTTTTGACTACAACACTGATTATGAGATACTGGAATTCAAGCCTCTCAAAGTCGATAACTATGCGCAGAATACGCTATTTGAATATGCGGACGTTTGCATTTTCATGAGTGCGACAATACTTGACTACAAGTTCTTTTCAAAATGTCTGGGAATCAGTGAAAGTGAAGTATATGCAATCAGGCGCAAAAGCCCATTCGACTTAAACAGAAATCCAATCAAGACATTTGAGGAGTATGACCTGTCCCATAAGACAATCAGGGATAATGCTCCGAAGACATTGAATGTCATAGAAAAGATTCTAGACAATCATGGGGATGAAAAGGGCATGATTCATACGGTCAGCACCACATGTAAGGATTTTATCGTTGACAATTTGAACGATTCACGTCTGATTGAGCACAATACTCAAAACCGTGCTGAAGTATTAAAGGATTTTAAGGACTCTAAGGATCCATTAGTCTTAATATCTCCATCGATGAATGAGGGTGTTGACCTTCCGGGGGACTTGTGCCGTTTTCAGATCATATACAAATTGCCGTATCCTGATTTGAGGGACAAGCAGATCAGATTAAGGGCGAATGCGGATGAGGATTGGTATAACTATAAGACATCCCTTGCACTGGTCCAGACCTATGGAAGGGGGATGAGATTTGAGGATGATTACTGCATCACCTATTTTATCGATTCGAGAATAAGGCAATTCATTAAATCCGACAAGTTCATGCCAGATTCATTTAAATATTTAATCGAACAAAATACTTCTTGATGACAAACCATAAACACTTGAGGGTAGTGATTGAAGATATCTACTCCAACAATAACGAACTGACTGAAGAGCTGACATTGAGATTAATTAATGAGTTTAGATACTCAAACCTGTATATTCCTGCAAAAAGGGATGAATTCAGTCTGAATTTTATCATTTATGAAGATGACAATGGACTGAAACTGACACCATTATTCACAGATCCTGATGAATTCAAGAAGTTTTTCAAGGATGAGGACAGCATTGAACTTATGCAGAATTCATTCGAGCTATACCAGAATATTCTCCACACCACAGATATTGAAGGTTATATCCTAAATCCTGCAACCGAGAAGTATGTTTTTACCAAGGAATTCATCCTTAAAATAAAAAATATACCAAAGACCAATTTCTATTCAACCAATACCTACAGCATAGAGGAGCTGAAAGGTTTGAAAAATTCCAAAAATGATGCCCTGGAAAGTTTCATTGCTAACAGACAAAATGTTGGAAACTATGAGGCATTGTTCGAAGTGCTTGCAAACTCAAGGCCATTGACAATGATGGTATCTGATATCGACTTATCCTCAAAGGCCAAGGAGGGAGTCATTTCCATGATGGATTCAGGACCATTGGCACAGATGTATACCGATAATGTTGGAGGGGTTTATGCCACAATATTTTCCAGTGAGGAAAAGATGAAAATAGTTGAAACAGACAAGTTCAAATATTCTCAGGTTGTAAACCTTGCGATGCTTGTAAATTTTGTTCTTTCTGAAGACATGGAGGGCATAGTCCTAAATCCGGGAAGCGATGACGTGTTGATTCCAAGGGTCACACTTTTGAGATATTCTCTCGGTTTTGAAAAATTTGCCCATGATGAGAAACTCTCAGATACAATATATTACATGTTTTTAATTGATGAATAACAACTCAATATCAAAATTGAAGTCAATTTGTATTTTACAAGTTAAAAGCAATATTGTACTGGCTTCATATGGTAAAATATATATTCTATAAGATTTAAATTACTATATGGGATTGTGTCGGTGACAATCCCACGATTCTCGAGTAGTGACTAAAGAACCCCATTCAATTCTTTTTTTAGGTACAATTTTTTTAAGATGTGATGGTGACGAAATGGGGTTCTTTACAAAATTTTAATAGTTACTTTTTTTATATTAATTACTATGTCAGAATTATCAGAGTTAATTAGAATCAACAAAAGTATAGAAAATCAAAACAAGGAAATCATCCGTCTTTTAAAAATCATTGCAGGAGAAGCCGACTATGCTGATAGGTCAGGGTATGTGTATCCTGAATTTGAGGATGATACTCCTGAAGTGGAAGATAAATTTGAAGAATTTGAAAATCTATTGGATAATGAGATTGCAGTTGGGGAAGTATATTTCATGGACGGTGACATCTACAGGTATAGTATTGAAAATAATGAAGGAGTCATTGATAATTTAATGGGTGGGGAGGTAACTACCAATTTTAGTGCAGTGGAAAAAATTTCTAATGAATCCATTGGCCGAAATGAAAGCATTGATGATGGAACAGTAATACTCACCAACTCAAGTAAAGGAAACTTGCCAAAAACTTTGCAGATATGTCATGAGCAGGGTGCAAAAAAGGTTTTCATTCCATGGGATCAGATGATGGAACTCTTGGGTGCGCCGGATACATTGCAAAGAATTCTGAAACTTAACTTCTATAGAAACGATGAGCAATTGATTGAAAAATTATTTGAGAACGATAATGGAGAATAGATTATGTCAAAATATTGTCCCTCTTGCGGTGAAGAATTGGTTGATAATGCCAAGTTCTGTAAAAATTGCGGAAAGAATTTGGAAAATATTGAAAATCCTCAAGATGTTAACACATCTCAAAGTTTTCAGGTTCCGGTTGTTGAAAATGACCATAAAGCAGCAGTTATAGTTGGTTATGTTTTAGCTGTTCTGATACCATTATTCGGATTCATTGTTGGAATCTATTTGATTACCAGAAACGACTCACAGAATGCCAAAAAGCACGGTAAATATGTTATTATAGTTGCGGCGATAGTCTGGTTCATTTCATTCATGTTGATTCGTTAAAAAAAGAAAAATTATGATGATTTGTTAAAATCATCAATTGCTGAGTCAACCAGATTGATTACTGACTGTGATAAATCAGGATATGAGTCATTGATAGGTACCGGGATGTTGTCGCAGTATACCACTTCAAGACCGTGTGCAATTGCATCCTTGGTTGCAACATCCACTGCAGCTGCCTTAAGCTCGGTCAGCATGACATCAGCCTTGTCCATATATTTCTGCATATCCTCACGTAAAAGCGGTCTGTTGGAAAGGTGTGCTGTTGTACCAACAACTTCACAGTTGTAGTTGCTTTCAAGATATTCCACAAGTTTGTCCTTGACATCTTCAGGTGCGGTGGTTGCAAACAATACCTTTTTGCCGGTAATGTCATCCAATGGTTTTGGCCTGAATACTGTTGAGATTACGACGGCATCTGGATTTACATCATTTACAAACTCTTCTATTTCTTTAACCTTTTCATCTGAACACATTGGCTCTTCACACATTGTCAGTATTACAAGATCTCCAAGACCAACCCTATATGGTCCAAAGTATGTTGTAAGATTTTCTATCGGTTGGTTTGCACCGATCAATGCTATTTTCTTGTTTGTTTTAATTGGAGGTATTGCAGCTCCGCTTCCCTCAAATATTGCAAATTTGGACTCAACCTCATTGGCCAGACGGGCACCCTTTTTCATGTTGGTCATGAATACCTCACCCGCCATTCCTCCACCACAGCGGCGACATCCTATGGTTAGAATCCTGCTCATAAGAGCGTCTTCCCAATGGTCACTTGCAGCATGGACTCCCTTTTCGGACTGTTCTAGAAGGAATTCTGCATTTATTTCCAGCTCTTCCCCATGTACGATTTCAGGCTCTTCAGGTCCACCCCTTCCCATTGCAACTACACATGGTTCATAGCCGTTTTTATCAATCAATCTGGATACAAAACCTGAAACAGCGGTTTTTCCTATTCTTTTTCCTGTACCGAGAATTGTCAATGATGGCTTTTCCATAATTTCATACTGTGTTGTAGGCTCAAATTTGAAGTCGGGGCCTTCATAGCTTATTCCTTCATTTAAAACCTTGCATGCTATCTTGAACCTTTTGGGATAATCGAGTATAGGTTCATCGCTTAAGTCGAATACTGTATCGATTTCATATTTTCTAATCATTTCCACAATGATATCATAAGGTATGTCCTTGTCCTTTGCAAACTGAACGGGCATTCCCAGCTTTTCGGAGTATGACTCTTCTGAATCGTCTCTGAGCTTTTCAGTTCCTCCAATGAATACTGCACCTCTAATATCAATGTGTTCCAAATTATTCAATGTATCTATCGCTTGCTGTGTGACCGGCAGGTAATGTTCGCCGTCAACTAAACATAGCATTTTGGTTAGGGATTTCATAAGTATAGTATATTTTTAATAAATTAAAAGTTTAATTATTATTATGGAAATTAACATTGGAGAAACTCATATCCGATTGACGACAGATTTGGCAAATCATGATTTGTACGCATATATTCTTTCAATAAGAAGGGATCTTAAAAACTACATTTTAGGAAATGATGATTTTCTGATTTCAATGGAACCTGTAAAATTGGATGGTGAGAATCTGCCCTTGATTGTAGGAAGAATGCATGAGTCTTCCTGTCTTGCCGATGTAGGTCCGATGGCATGCGTTGCCGGAACGATTTCTGAGTTGTCCCTTAATTATCTGATTTCCAATGGTTCCGTACATTCAATTGTTGAAAACGGTGGTGACATTGCACTTATTAACTCCCGCAAGGTTCTGTGCGGAATATATTCTAACAATGATGTTTTGGGAAATGAGATTGCATTCGAGATTAAAAAAAGAAAAAGTCCTCTTGGAATCTGCACATCCTCCGGAAAAATCGGTCATTCAATCAGTTTCGGCCAATCGGATAGTGTAACTGTCATTTCAAACTCCCCTTCCCTGGCGGATGGTCTTGCAACAAGAATTGCCAATGAGGTCAATGGCATGACCAGTGAGGATAAGGTTTATCATGCGTTGGAGTGTGCTGAAAACTACCGGGACCTATTCCAAGGTGTTCTTGTCATTTCGGATGACAATGTTGGAACCGTCGGAAAGCTTCCGAATATAATCGAGACACAAAATTTTGATGTTAATATTAAAAGATAGTTGATTAAATTTAATTTAACTTGATAAGCCATATATGTAATAAATTTTTGAATGCAAGATTTAAATATGATTAATATATAATATTAATGTATATAATTAAGGAGTTAATTTTTAACTAACTGAAATTAGTTAAATAAGGGTTAGATATCTATGTATAAAGACGAAATGATACAAATGCACCAATTTTTAGTATATGTTTTAAAATATTTAGCTGAAGATGACCAAATAAAAAATGACTGTAGTGAATATATCTCCCTCAAAATTAGTCCCCATCACATTCATAAGACAAAAGCTGAACATAAGCATGCGATATTTGTTTTATGCAAAATTATCTCTGAGATAATTGCTGATAGGGAAGATAATCCAATTCCTGAAAATGTTCGCAACTCACTTTCTGATTTAGTTAAAAGATCAGAAGCTGAGCTTCATGCCGAATAATTTTCAAAAATTTTTTTATACTTTTTTTTACACAAATTTTAATAATATTTATATTCAATATTTTAATAATTAATTATATAATAAAAATTAACACGTGTGATATTTTGAAATCTTTTGAATTTTTATCTATAAAAAGACAGGAAAAACCAAGAGAATGTGGAATAACAATGGTTTTGGACAAAGGATTAGGTCTTGAAACCGCAGAAAGCCTAATGGAAATATCCGGTGAGTATGTTGACTATCTTAAATTTGGATGGGGAACATCAATCGTGCATGAACAGGATATTATCAGAAAAAAGGTCAGTATGTACCAGTCCCATGACATAACCCCATACACTGGAGGAACCTTGTTTGAGTTGGCCTACATGAATGACAAGCTCAATGAATACTTTGAAGAAGCACACAATTTGGGCTTTAATGCAATTGAGATATCCGACGGGTCAATACAGATTCCTCATGACAGAAAAGTTGAATGCATAGAAATGGCCAGGGATGAAGGATTTGAGGTGCTGTCCGAAGTTGGGAAAAAGGACCCTAATCTTGACAAGGAACTTACACTTGACGAAAGAATAGAATATATGCAGGAAGAGCTGGATGCCGGTTCATCACTGATTATTGTAGAAGCCAGGGAAGGCGGAAAAAACATTGGAATATTTGACAAGTCCGGAAACGCAAAGGAAGATGAAATTGACTATATACTTGACAACTTTGACGGCAGCAAACTCCTCTGGGAGGCTCCGAACAAGGACCAGCAGGTATTTTTCATATTGAAGTTGGGAAACACTGTTAACCTTGGTAACGTTTCAACTGATGATATAACTTCACTTGAAACCTTAAGAAGAGGTTTAAGGGGAGATACTGTAGGAAAAATATGATTTAGATTAATGGAGAGTAGCATATGAAAACTAAAACCATCAGCCAAATAAATGAAAAAATCAATAATGGCGAAGCCAATATCTACACGGCTGAAGAATTCAAAAAGCTGATTAAAAAGGATGATGCACCTGACTTTGATGAGGTTGATGTTGTAACCGCAGGAACCTGTGGTGTAATGAGCGGAACCGCTGCAATACTTAACTTTATCGTCTCTCCTCCTGGAGAGTTCATAAGGGCAAATGAGGTGTACCTGAACGGGGTTCCTGCATATGCGGGACCATGTCCAAACGAATGGTTGGGATCTGTGGATGTGATACTTCACGGTACTGCCCATTCGATATATGATGAAAATTACGGCGGAGGATTTCTTTTAAAGGATCTTTTAGAAGGAAAATCTATTGATGTAAGGGTGGAAAGCGCCGAAGGAAAAACAATCGAAAATACAATAACAAAAGATGACATTACACGTGGACAGATTATAGGTGCGCGTATGGCATTCAAGAATTATACTGCATTTACAAACCCAAACAAGGAATCAGTAAAATCAATATTTGCGGCAATACCTCTTGAAGGAAACCTCAGGGGACTGACATTTTCAGGCTGCGGTGATTTAAACCCACTTCAAAACGATATCCCTCACAATGTAATCAGGGAAGGTTGCAGGGTTCTTGTAAACGGAGCTCAAGGGTATGTTCTGGGTGACGGAACAAGGTCCAGTGCTGAAAAGCCAAACCTCATGCTTTCAGCAGACCTGTTTGAAATGGATCCATATTACCTTGGAGGATTCAAGACTGGTCAGGGCGGAGAAATCTACGACACTGTTGCAATACCGATACCTGTTCTTTCGGAGGAAATATACAAAAACCTGCTAGTAACCGATGACATGATTGACCTTCCTGTTGCAGACATCAAGGGACGTCATTTGCCGTTGGACAATACCAACTACGCCTGCATGTGGGACGGCAACGATTTAAGGCCAAAGTATGACAGTGACAAATGCAGTAACTGTGATGATTGTATCGTTGAAAGCGTATGCCCTACTAATGCCTTCAGGGACAGGAAATTTAACCTTGTCTACTGTTTTGGATGCGGAATGTGTGCAAACTACTGCAGGAATGATGCATTTGACATGAAAACAGGTAGTGTGGACTTGAATATCAATAATGAGGATGTAAGTCTGCCAATCATCTGCAGACAATCAGACAGGTTAAGGGCAAACAAGTTGTCTTTAAAGCTTAAACAACAAATTGAAAACAGGGAATTTATATTATGACCACTCAAAAGATTACCGATTCCCCAATTGATTTTGCAGAAAAAATCATAGAGGATGTTAAAAACTCCAAGGATGAAGGTGTATTGAAATGCGTGCAGTGTGGAATGTGCACATCAACATGTCCTGCCGCAAGACACTCAAATTACAATCCAAGAGACATCATGGAGAGAGTTCTTGAAGGTGATGAGACAATTCTTGCGGATGACAATATCTGGAACTGTTTCTACTGCTATACCTGTCACAGCGTATGTCCTGTTGGAAACAGTGTATGTGAGGTAAACCAAATCCTGAAGCAGATTGCAATATCCTCTGAAATCGGTTATGAAAAGCTGTATGAATATCTCGGTTTTGCAGATTCATATTTTACAGCCGCAATCGGTGCAATTCCTGAAAGGTTCTTCCCGGACATTGACCGTGACGTTGATGGATGGTGGGACTTCAGACAGAACCTTGATGAAATCAGGCGGGAACTGGAGCTTGATCCTCCACTGATGCCTGATGAGGAAGTAATAGATGAGGTAAGTAAGATTTTAACAATCACTGGTTTTAAGGATAAAATCGAAAAGATAAGGCAAAGCGAGGAGGAAGGAAAATGAAGGATGTTCCAGATAGCAATATTCTTCTTTTTAGAAGTTGTCTTGTAAGCGTTGAATATCCTGGTGTTGAGGCATCTACAAAATTTGTATTTGACAAGCTGGGTGTTGACTATGAGATATCTCCAAAACAGACCTGCTGTACCGGTCTTGGACATTACTCCGATGTGTTCTCACAGATTGACACAACAGCAATCGGAGCCCGTAATTTCCGTATTGCAAAAGATATCGGAAGGCCAAATCTTGTCATGATGTGTGCGACATGCTATGCCATCAACAAAAAGTCAGTGAAACTCTTGAACAAGAAGGATGATTTAAGAGAGCATATCAATCAGCTGTTTGATGATAATGGATTGGGTCATCTCAAATATGAAAAGGATGACTTGAAACCGACAGAAAACATTTTCCATGTGGTTGATATCTTATATGCTAAAAAGGACAGAATTAAAGAGAATATCAAATATGATTTAAGCGGATACAAAATCGCAACCCATCACGGATGCCACTACTGCAAGGTGCACTATGAGGATACAATAGGTGGTGTGCGAGACCCGAATATTATGGATGAGATTATTGAGGAATGTGGCTGTCATACTATTGGATGGTATGACCATAAGAGGGCCACCTGTGGAACAGGATTTAGACAAAGGTATTCAAATCCCGAACTGTCATTCACGGCAACTGCAGACAAGATGAATGCAATAGCCGATGAGGATGTTGACATAATGGTGCACCTGTGCCCTAATTGTCATATACAGTTCGACAGGTATCAGGATTTGATTGCAAAAAGGGAAGGCAGAAAATTCAAGGCAATACATTTGAATATTGCACAGTTCATTGCCCTTGCCATGGGCGGGGACTTTGATAAGGTAATAGGTGTCAAGGCACATACAGTACCTATAGATTCTATCATTAAGGATTTGAGGGAGGTTAAAAATGAGGGATGATTTAAAAGTTGGCGTGTTTTTATGTGAATGTGGAGGCAACATTTCAGACATTGTGGATTTGGATGAAGTAAGGGCCTCCCTGGATGTTGAATTTATCGGGCAGTTCGAGAACCTATGCTCACTCAATGGTCGAAAAATTATACGTGATGCAATATTTGACCATGACCTTGACCGTGTTGTGGTGGCGGCATGCTCACCGATAAGCCATGAAAAAACATTCCAGGATTATGTAAAACCTCTAAATCCTTATCTGATGGATATGGCCAATATTCGTGAACAGTGTTCATGGGTGCATGACGACAAGAAGCGTGCAACCGCAAAGGCAATAACACTGATAAATGCATCAATCGAAAAGGTAAAGCAGTCTGATGCCGTAGATCCTATTTACTGCCAGACACCTGATGAGGTTGCGGTAATCGGTGGAGGAATAGCGGGCATGAATGCAGCGCTTTCCCTTGCAAAACAGGGTACCAAGGTCACATTAATAGAGCAGTCCCCTTCAATCGGTGGGCACATGGCAAAGATAGGTAAGGTATTCTCCCCGGTAAAGATAGCTGAGGAGTGTGGAATGTGTCTTTTAAATCCGATTTTGAATGAGCTTGTGTGGAACGACAACATTGAAGTGTTGACAAACACAAAGGTCATCGAAGCTGAAAGGCGTGCCGGAACATATAACCTGATATTGGAGCAGTCCCCTCGCTATGTTGATACCGATAAATGTATTGCATGCGGAAAATGTGCAGAGGCATGTGAGGTTGAGGTTCCAAATGACTGGAATGACAATCTTTCAATGAGAAAGGCAATCTACAGGCCATTCGGACAGTCATATCCTGAAGCGTATGTGATAGATATGGACAACTGTTCAAAATGCAGCGAATGTGTCAAGGCATGTACAATGAAGGCGATACGCCTTAGGGGAAGGTCTGAAAGGATTCCTCTGCAGGTGGGTTCAATCGTGGTTGCAACAGGACATAAGCTCTTTGACATGGAAAAACGTCCGGAATACGGATACACCCGTTATGATGATGTCATAACCCAGTCTGAACTTGGACGTATCACCGGTGTAAACGGTCCGACAAAGGGTAAGCTATTGAAATCCAACGGTGAAGTGCCGAAGCGTGTAGTCATGATACAGTGTGTGGGTTCACGTGATGAAAAGCCTGACGGACACAAGTACTGCTCAAAGATATGCTGCACTGTAGCTCTCAAGAATGCAAACATCATAAAGCACAAGTATCCCGACACTGATGTCTTGATATGCTATACTGATGTTAGGACTCCTGGAATGTTTGAAAAGTACTATAAACACACCCAGGGAAATGAGGTCAGGTTCCTGCGTGGACGTCCTGGAGAGGTTGTCAAGAAAGGTGACAACTTCATAGTCAGAACAGAGGATACTCTTAAGGGAGAGTTTGTTGAAATCGAGGCTGACATGGTGGTGTTGTCCACTGCAATGGAGCCTTCAGAGGGTACACGGGAGATTGCGGAGATACTTAATGTTGGTGTAACCGAAGACGGTTTCATCAAGGAGTCCCATCCGAAAATCAAACCTGTTGCAACAGATGTTCAGGGAATATTTGTCTGCGGAACAGCCCATGAGCCAAAAGACATAACCGATTCAATCATGCAGGCAACCGCCGCAGCATCAAAGGTAGGTGAATACAATTATGGTGGTGTTGAAATCGAGCCGTTCATTGCGGAAATCGACACTGAGAAATGTACCGTCTGCGGTGAATGTATCGAGAGATGCAAGTATAAGTCAATGAGCATTCAGAATGATGAGATATATATCGATCCTATGAGTTGTACTGGATGCGGAAAATGTCTTGTTGGATGCAAACAGAGGGCAATTACTGTAAATGGTAACATTGATGAGAAGATCATTTCCACAATCAAGGGAGCACTGTCTAAAAAGCAGGAAGGCGAACGTATGATTCTGGTCTTTTTGGACAATATAGGATACACTGCTGCAGACAATATTGGGGTAAACAGGCTTCACTATCCTGAATCCATACATATCATCAAGGTCATCTCAGTTAACCGTGTAAGGCCAAGACATATCAAATATGCATTGGAAAACGGTGCCGATGGAGTGTTCATCGGGGAGTTCCCTGGCGATTTGATGTATGATGAGGTGGAACGTAAAATCAACAGGGTAAAAGACAGACTTGAAGAATTGGGCGAAAACCCTGAAAGAATTACCTTTTCAAAGGTATATATTCCATACTTCTCAGGTCTTGCTCGCAAATTCAATGAATTTGATGCAAAGATTGCTGAGTTGGATGAAGCCGAATTATGATAGATGATTATTCATCTATTATCTCTTTTTCTTTTTTTTAAATGCAAGTGAGTGCTTACATTCGAAAAACTTTATAAATAACTAATTTTAAATTATATAATACAAATTTAACCCTTAGAGGTGATAATATGGGTTTAAATAGAATTTTAAATAATAAAATTCATGATATTTTTGAAGAGCCTGAAACTAAAGTGCGTCTTCTTGAACAACCTCGCCTTATAGAAGGTGAGGATTCCTAGAGTTTTATTTTTATTGCTCAATCGTTTATTGAGTATTTTCTAGGCTATCCCCGCGGAACCA